>JBEPWW010000062.1:0-11011 GCA_041642215.1 Salinimicrobium sp.
CCGGTGTTCTTTGGAAGGGGGTTGATGTAATTGAAATGGGCAAAACCAATATTTGCATAACCATCCTCATTCAATTGCTTCACCGCCGAATACAGGGAGCCGTAGGTGCCGCCCCAGCCAATTACCAGCAGGTCTCCTTCCCCGGCAAACCAGGGGACGATTGGAGGGATGTTGTGCTGCACGCGTTTTACTTTTTCGGCCCGGGTAAAGGTCATGATCTCATGGTTTTCGGGAACATAGGATACATCCCCGGTAACGCGGTCCTTTTCCAGTCCGCCCACCCGGTGCTCCAGTCCCGGAGTTCCGGGGAGAGCCCAGTTTCTGGCCAGGGTATCCTCGTCACGATCATAGGGATGCCAGTTTTCTTTGGCTTCTTTTGTAATGTGGTCTTTGATCTCCGGCATATCAGCCACCCCGGTGATCTTCCAGGGGGCTGAACCGTTAGCGAGATATCCATCTGTAAGCATGATTACCGGGGTCATATGCTCCAGCGTAAGCCTGGCAGCCTCATAGGCGTAGTGGAAGCAATTGGCCGGTGTACTGGCGGCAATCACAATTACCGGACTTTCCCCATTACGGCCATACATGGCCTGTAAAAGATCAGATTGTTCGGTTTTGGTGGGTAAGCCCGTGGAAGGTCCTCCTCGCTGCACGTTGACCACGATCAGGGGCAGCTCGATCATCATAGCCAGTCCCAACGCCTCTCCTTTTAAAGCCATTCCCGGGCCCGAGGTGGTGGTGACGGCAAGGTTCCCTGCAAAAGAGGCTCCAATGGCAGAGGCTATTCCGGCGATCTCATCTTCAGCCTGGAAAGCTTTAATCCCCAAATGCCTGTGCTTTACCAGCTCATGTAGGATATCTGAGGCCGGGGTGATGGGATAGGAACCCAGAAATAGATCCAGGCCCGATTTTTCGGCTGCGGCCAGCAAGCCCCATGCAGTCGCGGTATTCCCCATGATGATCCTGTAGGTGCCACCCGGCATTTTGGCGGGGGAGATGCTAAAGGAATTCGGGATGAGCTCCATGGTTTCGGCATAATATAAACCTGCCTTTAAAACCCTGGTATTAGCCTGAACCAGGTGAGGCTTATTCCTGAATTTTTTAGTGAAAAAGTCAATGGTATGGTCAGGAGAGCGGTCATACAACCAGTAAACCATTCCCAGCGCAAACATATTCTTGCTCCGGGTGATGCTTTTATTGTCCAGCCCTTCAATGTCTTTTAGTGCCTGCTTTGTAAGGGAACTCATGGGAACCTGCATGACCCTGAAGCTTTTCAGGCTTCCATCTTCTAATGGATTGGCAGCATATTGCGCTTTTTCCAGGTTCTTCTTTGTAAAAGAATCTGAATCCACGATGATGGTCTGCCCGGGCTTTACCGAATAAAGATTCGTCTTGAGACCGGCAGGATTCATGGCAACCAGAAGGTCTACCGTGTCCCCGGGCGTGCTGACTTCCACCCTTCCTATATGGACCTGAAAACCGGAGACCCCATAAAGACTTCCTTGCGGAGCCCTGATTTCTGAAGGATAATTAGGAAACGTGGCCACATCATTCCCAAACATGGCAGAGGTATCAGAAAACTGGGTGCCGGTGAGCTGCATACCGTCACCCGAATCGCCTACAAAACGAATGACTGCTGCTTCCAGGGATTGGGTTTGAGGATTCCTTTGTTCTGTGATCATAAATGCATTGGTTTAAGGCATCAGGTCATCGCCTGATAGCAAACCGCAAATGTAGAGGTACCCTGAATGATGAAATATGACCCAGATCATTTGCTTGAGGAAAACCCCTATAGATTCAGAAGGTGTCAGGTTCTACTTCTCCCGGTGCCTTGGGAGTTGTAAGTCTTGAGGGATTCAACATGAGGTAAAAACGTTTCTGGAATCTGCCTGAATGAAAGTAGATAAATTAAATGTGGGACTGAAGTTGCTTTTTTAACTCGTTATGTTAACCAGGATTTTAACCTGTTAAGGAAGGTGGTTTTTAACAAAGTTTTAACTAGTTTCGCCGCTTGAAAAATTCGAGAGGCCGCCAATGAACAACGCCATTTCTGAACAACACAACGTACCTGTGAAAACAGCTCTTATTATTCAGGAGGATATTATCATGCGTAGGATCCTGGAAAGGCTGGTAAAGGCTTCCGGTTTTTCTGTACAGATATGCAGTTCAATTGATGACCTGGCACTGCACGAACAAAACACAGAATATGACCTGGTGATCTCAGATATACTCTTTGATGATGGCATTAGTTCCTTCGATTTTGCCTTCAGGCTTGGGAATGAGATCTCCAGTAAGTTATTATTCATTGTAACCAAAATGGGGCAGGAAGTCATCAGGCAGAATTTTCTAAACATGGAACGGGTGGATCGGTTCTTTGGGATCCCATTTGATCTGGATGAGCTGGAAAGGGAGTTGATAAAGCTGGTGTAATGCAGGAAAAAGATTTCTTTATAGTAATTGGCTGCTCTTTCCTCGTGCTGGTGCTTTTGTGGATATTGATCGCCTCTAGTATAGGGTACAGGAAATACCGCGAAAAGAAACAGGCGGTCATTGAGGAAACTTTCGCCGACATTGTTAGCAGGCATTTATACGGAAATGCTTCGGAACAACTTTCTTTTATTGAGATCCAGCGGATCTTCAGGAAACTCGGGGTTTTCAGAAAAAATCCCGCGACTGTCCAGTACCTGATCAACCTGATGATCCGTACCCAACGTTCTTTGCTGGGGCGCAATTATAAAAAGATAGGGGATTTATACAAAAGGATCCCTCCATACCGGGCGTCTTTCCGGAAAACACAGCACAGGAAGTGGTATGTTCGGGCACAGGGGATAAGGGAGATCTATGAGATGAACCAGGCGGGATATACTGCTTATATCGCCAAATTTCGTGATGATCCCAATGTGTATATAAGAAGGGAGGCACAGATCGCACTGGTGGTTTTTCTGGGTTGGGAAAGCCTGAGGTTCCTGCCTTACCTTAGCCGCGAGATCGAACTCTGGCAGCAGATCAAGATCGTTGAAAAACTTCACGATCTGTACCCAGAACCGCAGGTACAGTATATCAGGAAGTGTTATGATGTGGAGCATGATTTCGGGAAATCATTGCTCATGAGGATCATTCGAAAATTCAGACTTGAAGAAGAGGTGGATTTTATAATTGATATGCTCTCACACGAATCTTTTGAAATAAGGGAAACCGCTATTTATTGCTTAAGCTCTTTTCAATTAAGCCCTTCCCGGTTAGAAACTGTAAAATCTCTTTTCGGGGAATTAGAGAATTTGCAGCAACAAAGACAGGTTCTGGCTTTAATAGAACGTTCATCAATAATCCCTGACGTGGAATTCTATAGAGACATCCTGTTGAACAATTCTTCTGATTTTATCAAGCTGAAAGTCTCGGAGGTATTATGGAAATCGGGTTATGAAGAACTGGTAGTGGAATACAACCGCAGCCTGGTGGAGCTGGAGGAAGCTTTTTCCCTCAACCAAAATTTTCAGGAGGCATGATCGAATCTTTAGTGTATTATACGGTAACTTATCTTTTCCTGGGGTACGGAATTCTGCTGGGCCTCATCTATTTTTGTTTCATCCTACTGGCTGTTCGGGCAATTTCCCAGAGCAAAAAAAGGGCAACGTTCCTGGAGGTGGAGGATATGGTTGGCGCTACAGATCTTCCTTCCCTGACGCTCATCGCGGCCGCTTTTAATGAAGGGAATACCATACTTACCAATGTGAGGTCCCTGCTTTCCCTGCAGTATCCCTATTTTGAACTTCTGGTAGTGAATGATGGAAGCACAGATGATTCCATGGAAAAGCTTATAAAGGCCTTTGATCTTGAGGAAAAGGATGCTTCGTTCATTACCCAGCCCATTTCCACCGCCACGGTGAAGCGGATCTATAAAAGCCGGGATTCCCGGTACCGAAACCTTACAGTTATAGACAAGAGCAACGGGGGCAAGGCAGACGCTCTTAACGCCGGAATCAACTTTGCCGATACCGAGCTGGTTTTATGTACCGATGCCGACTGCATCCTGGAATCTGATGCCTTGTTGAAGCTGGTGCGGCCTTTCCTTCAGGAGAATGAGCAGGAGGTGATAGCTTGTGGGGGCTCCATAGGAATTGTCAACGATTCGGTGGTTGAAAACGGGGTGCTTAAAAAATTGCACTTACCAAAGAAGCTGCTGCCTACAAATCAGGTGGTGGAGTACATCAGGGCTTTTTTGCTGGGAAGAATGGCATGGAGCCAGGTGAATGGGCTTATGCTCATCTCCGGGGCGTTGGGGGTATATCCGCGTTTAAGGCTTATTGAAGTGGGCGGGCTGGACAGGAGTACAGTGGGGGAGGATTTTGAACTCAGCATCAGGCTTCGGAAACATATGGAAAACCTGGATCTGCCCTATAAAATGGTGTATATTCCGGAAACCCTTTGCTGGACCGAATGCCCTGATACGTATGATATTTTTATTCGTCAGCGCGACAGGTGGGCGAGAGCTCTGTGGGAAACCCTTGGGCTCCATAAAGGCATGTTCCTGAACCGGAAATACGGGAAAATGGGAATGATCCTCTTCCCATACTGGTGCCTGTTTGAACTTGGTGCCCCGGTGGTGGAATTCCTCGGGCTTACTTTTCTTCTTATTTTTGGGGTGATGGGATGGATAAACTGGCCGGCGGCAATCCTCTTATTTGTTTTCGTGTATCTGCTGGGCTGCATCTTTTCTACCATAGCCATTTTCATATATGTAAAGAATTACAGGCATTATTCCAGCGGGAAGGAGATTGCTGAATTATTGCTGGCTTCCTATCTGGAACCCTTTCTTTTTCACCCGGTCCTGCTTTACGCCCAGATCAAAGGCTATGGGAAAAAGGTCTTTAAGATCAAATCGGGCTGGGGAGGCATGACCCGTAAGGGCTTTCAACTGGCCGGAAAGCGATCAAAAGCAATTTAGAACCTGTAACGGTAACCGGCAGTAGCGATAAACCGATTTCCCGCTTCCCGGTTGGGAAGATCTTCAGTAAGTAAACCTGCTCCTGCCTGTAAAATATGATGTTTCCCCAGGCTTTTGTTGATGCCCAGATTTGCATACCAGACCTCCAGCGGCGGATTGGCGTAGATGTCACTGGATAAAATGGTTTCATCGGGAGAGATCCCGTTCCCAACTCGCAGCGAGAGGAAATTATCGGGGGTACCAAAATAGTACCTCAGGTTGAACTGGTAATTTCGGTCAAGTTCTTCCCTTCGTTCCGGTCCTAAAAAGACCCGGGTGTTTAAATAAAATTTTCCAACATAAGCAGTAAGGCCTGCAATTCCCGTAAAATAGGTGCTGTTCCCGAAGATGAGCATGCGGGCACCCGCTTCTGCTTCGAATATCCCGGTGAAATTGTAAAAGAGGGAGGCGCTGCTTCGAACATCCGGAAAAATGCTTCCCCCGGAAACCCCGATGTTGGTAAACCCGTATAGTTTATCGCTTATCACGGGGTAAGCTTCCAGTTCATATAGGGTTCCACTGTCATAGCCCCGTTGGGAATACGTGGCGCGTCCAATTACAGCGGTTCTGTTCAAATACCGTAAATATTCGGCGCTAAAGCTGTTCCAGGAATCATTACGCGGGTATTCTTCACTGAAATCCATGTACTGGTGATGAATGCCTATTTCATCTGTAACGCTGCGATTCAAGATCATTTGCAGCCGGTAAAGGTCTTCTCCTGAAAAACCTCCTTTTTCAAAAAGTCCCATGGCCAGTTCCCGGGCTTCCTTTTTCCGGCCGGTTCCTAAAAGGAGTTCTGCCTTCTTCAAAGAAATGTATTGATCAGCAGCATATACCTCTGATAGTTTTTCAATAAAAGTCAGGGCTTCGACAGGGGAGGGGAACCGGTTGATACGCTGCAGGCTTAATGAGCGAACACCCGGATATTCCGGCGCTTCCTCCAAGAGGTGCTCCAGGTGCAGATCTGCCTGTTCAAAATTTTCCAGGCCCCAATGGGTGCGTATGTGCATGATTCGTATATCATGATATTCCGGGGCCAGTTCCAGTCCGCGGCTGGTAAGTTCCAGCGCCTTTTTCAGTTCCCCGCTACGGTAGGCAGATACTGCCTCCTTATAAAGGATATCGGGATTGGTCTCCGGGCTGTCCTGTGCGGTTAGGTAAATAGGGGATAAGAAAGCTATTAGCAGTAGAAAATATTTCATAGGGGGCAGCAGGTTTTCCGGGTAAATTTACCTAAAAAAACAACGCTTACTGAACTTTAAAGGATTTCCTGATCGATACAGGCTCCCCCTTTCCTGTAAAACCTTCTACCCTTATCTCAAAATCTCCGGTAACATCTGAGGTGAAGAACTCCAGGGTTTCTTCTTTTTTTAGCTGCAGGCGGGGTACCCAAAGCAGCTGGTACCTGAAGTCGGGGACCCGCTCCAAATCTCTCTCCGTTGAATCGTCATAAGTCTGTTGAAAGTATTTTTTTTCAGCCAGCGGCTTCATCAATTGGTGATCATGAACATAGGCAGGGGGAAAGGTATTAAAATCCCCGTTCAGGGTCTTGACGTCAATGACCCCCTTAAAGATCTGTGATCCCAGGTGGAAGTTATCTCGCAGGATCCCGATGCTTTTCACTTTTTTGGCAGGAAAAGCAATAAAATCCTCATGCTGCTGCACCATGACTCCATCAACGAGTAACAAGGGAGGGAGATTGTAATTCATGCTACCTTCATGTCCTCTTACCTCAAAAACAAGATCTCCTTTGTTGTTCCTGGTGATGCGGGCATATCGTATGATTTCTATAAAGGTTTCTCTGATAGTCGGAAATCGGGTGAAGTCATCCAAATCATACAGGAGCGGCTCCCGGTTATAGAAGGGCTTCTTTTGTTCTAAAGTATGCAGGGTGTCCGGTTTCACCTGGTAATAGGCATTTTCTACCTGGTTGTAAATACTGCGTTCTATGATTTGCTCTTCCAGGGAAGGGGTAATGGTGAACGAAGGAAACTCCAGGGACGAATGATCAGCAGACGGGGCTTTATTCATCTCAACCACATAGTGTTCCTTATCTTTTCCGATCACCTGGATCAAAGCCTGTCCCCCTGAATAATCTTCAGATAGGTTAAAATAAAATTGTCCGGTTTCATCTGTCGTGGCTATTTTGAAAACATAATTTTCCCCGGGAATGGAGAGCGCTATCTTCTGGTTAAAAGTAGACAGGGATTGGTCATGAGACCTGAGAAAGCCTGAGATGAGGTCTCCCCGCAATTCAGGCAGATAGATTCTTTTTTCCCCTTGCCGGTTCAGGTTCCGGGACCCGCCATAAAGATTTGAAAAACTCTTTGAAGTAAACATTGAAGGGGTGTCAAAATTATCCAGTCTCCTTACAGAAATAGAGTAATTTCCCACTTCCCCGGTTTCCTTTTTGCCCGTTAGGGTTAGGCTCACCCGTTCTCTGGGTCTAAATCTGTCCCCGCTGATGGTGAGTTGCAGGTGGTCATCATCGCCAGCTGCAGCTAATTTATCTTCAGGAATGACCGGGGAAGTACCCAGAAGGGATTCCTTTTTCGCAATGGTAGGGGAGGATGTTACAGGCTGCTCCCCCCTGTAGGGATTTATTATGGTGATGGTATTCTGAAAGAAGTTTGAGCTCCCGGCATTCTTCATCCATTGGGTATACCCCAGGATCTTATAATTGCCGGAGGGGACAGAAGTAGGCACAAAGAAATCCCCCTGGCCGGTACCTTCGTCTAAAACTATCTTATGTTTGAACAAAGTCGTGCCGTCTTTTCCCACCAGTTCCACATAAGCGATTTTGCTGATAGGACTTGGTAAAGGGTTTTCTGCCGTCATGCAGTAGACTTTGTAATAAAGATATTCTCCTGAAAATAATAAGGAGGTGTTGAAATGAATAAATACCTGTTCCCCCGGAATAGCATCCGGGATATCCCGCTCTTCACCATCAATTACGGTTTGAGCCGGCATGGAAAGGTTCAGCATAGAAAATAAGAACAGAAGGAGCGTTTTTTTCATCATTAAAACATTTATTCTTCCCAGAAATCTGGGATTTCATTAGTGCCAAAGATGGTGCAATCCACGCATTCAGCCTCCACGACCAGGTATGGGCCGCCATCTTCCCCTTCATCTGGCGCGCTGCCCAGGTATTTGACAAAACCGTACTCTAATAGGGATACCAGATTTTCCCTCCTGGCGAAGGGGGTGATGCTGGGATTGTCTGGATTACAATCTTCCGTAAAATAGGGACGTAATTCGGGGTCAAAAAAGTCAATGTAATTAAAAAACAGCCTTTTTGAAGAAACGGAGGATACATTGAAAAAGCCAATGACCTTTTCTTCCGGATCGTCTGGTGAAAAGATGTTTCCGTAGATAAATCCCGGCTGGTTTTGCGAAAAAAGGTTGTCTGATCCTGAAAGGTTTTTCAGGGTCTCATAATAGGTGTATGCTTCCCGTGACACGGCATATTGCTTTACCAAAATACTGTACCGTCTGGATAAGACTGGATCTGTGCTTTGTATAAATCTTACCAATAAGCCTTCCAGATCGTTTGAGCTCAACGAGGTTGTGTTTGCCACGATGATGTTGGCAGAGTTAACCGTATTGTAGCAGATAGTTTCTTCCCTGGTCTTCTCAACCTCTACGAAATCTCCGTCAATATAAACCAGGTCGTAGGGCGAAGAGTAACGGGATACGATCTTATAGGTTTCCACATATTCATACCGGAAGAATTCAGAAGCATCCCGGGGGTTATAATTATCCAGCTGTATCGCTATACCCTCCTTCCCGTTCTTTCCGGTACGGCGGGCATATAAACTATCAATCCCGGTACTGCTTTGCAGCCGAACAGGTTCTGAGATAAAGGTTTTTCCATCCCGGGTAAGGATATCGAGTTCATAATTGACATTGGGTGCGGCCCGAAAAGCATCCAGGGATTGATACACACCGGGATGTATCTCTTCAAACTCATAGGTATTGGCGTCCCCGGCTATCACCCTTACCCGTGCTCCGGTTTCCCCGCCGGGCTCATTTTCTTCGAACCGGTAGGTCCGGGAAAGCATAATTTCCTGCTGCTTCAGTTCATCTGTAATGGTAGCTTCTACTACCAGCGCACTCTCGAAAGTATCTGTTTCAAATTCAACAGGTTCTACACAGGACTGGATCAGCAATAGCAGGATCAGAAGGGGATAAGGTTTAAGAGCTGTTATAAGGTTCATAATTTTTTCTTTTAAAACCTGAAATTATAGGTAATGGTTGGCACAGGAACTGAAAATATCGAGCTTTGATAGGCTTTCACCTCCCCCTCTTCTGTCACAAAGAACATGGAATAAGGGTTGTTCCTTCCCAGAACATTGTAGACTGAAATGTTCCAGAAGCTATGGGCGAATTTCTGGATCCTGTGATTTCCTTCCACATTAAAGCTCAGGTCAAGCCGGTAATAATCTGGGATGCGAAACTGGTTGCGATCACTGTACATCACGTATTCTGCACCATTTTGATAATATTTTCCCACGGGGATCGTAACCGGTCTGCCGGTCTGGTAAACTAAGTTGGCCGACAGGCTAAAGCGTTTCGTGAATTTATAATTTGTCACCACACTTACGTCATGCCGCTTGTCAAAATTTGCAGGAAAATAATTCCCGTCGTTTACCCGCTCCTCCCGGAATTCCCCGTCCAGTCGTATCTGGGACCGGGAATAGGTATATCCCACCCAGCCGTTTAATTTTCCCTGGGTTTTTTTCAGTAGAATTTCGGCGCCATAAGATCTTCCGTCCCCCTGTAAGACCTCCGTCTCAATAGCCTCATTGAGGAATAGACTGGCACCTACCTTGTAATCCAGGATATTGGAAATGTCTTTGTAATAGCCTTCCAGGCTGAGTTCATAGGTGTTATCTTCAAAATTCTTATAAAAGCCCAGGGAATACTGGCTTGCCCGCTGAGGTTTTATATGCGTGTCTGAAAGCTTGTAGGTGTCGGTTGGAGAGACGGTGGTATTATTTGACAGGGTATGGATATACTGGTAGGTATTGTTATAACTGATCTTGGCAGAAAGATCTGGTAAAAGGAAGTAGCGCGCCGAAAAACGGGCTTCGGGACCTGAGTAGGATTGAATGAGATCATTGCGGCCATAATGCAGCGTGTCGGTAATAGTTGATCTATTTTTAGGCAGGCCTGCTTCATATACCCTTTGCTCCTTTTCTCCCAGGGCCGCGTAGAATGAGTACCTTAGACCTGCACTTAGCAAAAGCTTTTCGTTGACCTCGTATTCGTCAGAAAGAAAGACGGCTGTTTCCAGTCCTTTTTCATTGGAAAGCCTCATAGGTTCTATTTCTGATTCTGCCCCTGAAGGTTCCAGGTATCCCGGTTTTACCCTGTATAGTTTGCCAGAGGTGCCGTAGGTGATCCTGTGCGCCTTGCTGTGGCGGTAATCCATTTTTAGTTTTGCCTCGGTCTCGTTGATATTGTAACCCGTAGAAAAGTCATCATTGAAAACACTCTCATAATCAATGTCAAACTGGTAATCGCTGTTGGAGAGGATCACACTTCCCCGGTTCCTCTCGTTGAAATTATGGTTTAGCCTAAGACTGATCATCCTGTTGTTATATTTAAATAAGGAGTCGGAAGTAATGCTGAAGGCATCCCGGCTATAATACCCGGTAGCCTTCAGTTCGGTCCGGGTGCTGATCTTATGACTATACCTGGCCAGAACATCATAGAAGGATGCCTGACTGTTCTGCAGGGATTCTTCATCCAGCGACTTCAGAATCCAGTCTGAATAGGTGCTTCGGCCACCTACCATAAGACCTGATTTTTCCTGGATTATAGGTATTTCCAGAGCGATGTTACTGGTAACAGGCCCCAGGGAAACTTCTCCTGAAAAGTCTTCGGTGCTGGCATCTTTACTTCTTATATCAACAACGGAAGACAATCTTCCTCCATGCTCGGCAGGAATATTTCCTTTATAGATGTCGATACTCCCTGTGGTGAATGGATTAATGGCGGAAAAAAGTCCGAAGAAGTGGGAGG
>JBEPWW010000063.1:0-10979 GCA_041642215.1 Salinimicrobium sp.
TATGCGGGGCAGGTATTTTCGCGGGGCCTGTATCTTTACAAGACGCCCCCCGTCAGAAATGCAGGAATTGGCAATTCTAACAACCCCTCCTGTAGCTATAACCCGGCTGTGAGAAAGTTCTAGATAAGGTTTGGCCAATTTTAGCAGGGCGTCCTTTTCCAGGATACAATCCACATCTATACATACTACGTATGGATTTTCAGAAAAATTTAGTCCCACATTTAAAGCATCTGCTTTTCCTCCATTAACCTTGTCGATCACGGTTAATCGTTTAAAGGCTTTATTTCTTGATTTGTAGACCTGGATAACCTCCCGGGTGGGAATTGCCTCTGTAATTTGAACCTCTACGGGCTCAAGATCATAACCATTAATGAGTAACTGCAGAGTATTATCGCGACTGCCATCATTTACCACAATGACCTCAAAATTGTTATAATTAAGCGAGAGCAGCGACTGTACATTTTCCTCTATGGTAGCCCCTTCATTATATGCCGGCGCTATAAGGGATAGACGTGGTGCCATTTCTGAATTAAGAATAACCTGATAATTCACAAAACTGTTTTCTTTGAGATATTTCCGAAGAGAGGTTATGGAGATCAACCCCAGGATCAAATAGGATGACATGATCAACAACGCGAAAAGCAGCATGAGGAAATGATACGCGTTGAGGAGTCCCAGAAAAGCATAGTCAATATTGATCCAGTACATATGCAGGGCTTAGAGGGCTACTTCTTTAACCTGACCTTACTGAACTTTGATCCAGGCTGGAAGTAGTTGTTACGCTACAAACATAGAAAAATATCCACATTCTATCGATGAATTACATTATTTATCGATAACCTGCTTAAAAAACCTGGAACCAGGAGAGAAGGACAACGGAAAAAATAAGCAGGATACTTACAAGAACGATCCCTAGTACGTTTGGATCATAGGAATTTTTCTCTGCTGTTTTAACACTAAGGTAGGGGAAGTTTGGGGATTCACTCCCCTTAGCTGAATCGATGTCATCTGTGGTTTCAGACAGGTGCTTATAGGTCAGCATCGCTTCCAATTTCACTTTTCTGGTTAGGGAGCTGCTGAGTTCATTTACAGTAGCGAGGTGCTGGTTTTGATGAAAAAGTCTGACCAGTCTCAGAGCGAATACTACAATGGTTTCATTTTCTGATTTTAGCAAATCATGAAAATCAGGGATCTCACCCTTATTTGATTCTTTGATGGATTCCAGTAAGTTAAGCTGAATCCAGTCATTGAGTGGTTCTTCGTAGTTTTTCAGCAGCGACAGCCTTTCTAAGCCACTTAAGTGAAGTACTTCTATTAAAGCTACCATCTTGAGTGTATCGTTTTTTGACCTGGTATGTTCGAGGATTACAGGAACTGCTTTTTTGATCTCCATTTCACTCAGTTCCTGTATGCCTGCGCATTTATCTTCCCATTTTCGACTTCTTATCTTAGCATAGGAAAGTTGTATGAGTCTGAAATCTGTATAACATCTGCGCAGGTTTTCAGCAATTTCCCCGCCATACAGCCGATGCATTTTAATAAGTTCAGTCAAAAACTGCTGCTTATAGAAATTCCTTTTCCAGTTCTTTTTAAACAAAGGCTCCTCTTTAAAATCCTCCAGCCGGGCTGCATCAAATGCAACGGAAAAAAGAACCTTATTGACATGAGAAGAATTCTTTTTTGTATAAATAGCGTGTCGTATTTTTCTGAGTCTGCTACCGATGATCAAAGTGATAAAAAACAGTATGGTCAGAATGATCAGTATTATACTGGTGAGAAGGAATATTTCTATTTCCTCCAACTTCAGGATGTGGGGCCAAAAATTCTCCATTTTCTAAACCTCTAATTGGATTTATAGATCGTTGTTCAAATCAGACTCTCTTTTGAGATAAAATCTGTAATGCTGATAAATTCCTGTGTGGTGAAAGTCCTTATTGTAATTGAAATATTTCAAAAAAAAGCAACCGACCATATACCAAAGAGATTAGGTTCTGGAAGTTGGCACCAGGCGCTTGATCCGTGTATCCAATACAGAAGGACTAAAGGGTTTTGAGATGAATTCGCTGGCTCCTATGGCAAAGGCATCCAACTCTGTCTGTTCCACACCAGAAGCAGTAAGAACAATAACAGGAGTTTCCAGGTTGAGCTCATTTCTAATGATGTGGATCAATTCCATGCCCCCTATTTTAGGCATGTGGAGGTCTGTGATGATGAGGTCGAACTGGTCTGTTTTTAAGATCTCCAGGGCTCTGTCCCCATCCCCGGCGTTAATGACCTGATAGCCTTTTGCTTCTAAAAAGTAAGTAAGGGATTTGGTCGTGAGCGCATCGTCTTCTGCAAGTAAGATTTTCATATACGTAGGGTAAAATATTCATAATACATTAAGGCATAGGAAAATTACAAAAAAAATGGCTAAAAAGTGAAAGATGCAGTAACTCGTTTAGCTCCTTTAGAAATCTAATCAGACTGAAAATCAGTGCTTATATGAAGTTTTAAAAAAAAGAAACCGAAAAAAAAGGAGAATCATTCCCCTTTTTTTCGTTTCACCTTTTTCTTTTTTTGGTGTTTTAATACTTCTGCCTCGCGGTAGAAAATGATCTCCTCTGCAATGTTGGTAGCCAGATCTCCAATCCTTTCCAGCTTTTTGATCATGGAAAAAAGTAACAGGAACTGGTCAATGAGATCGGGATCCTTTTTCACTTCTTCAGATATGATTTTGAAGGATTTCATGTTGATCTCGTTTAGGATCTTGTCCTTCTTGAATACCTTCCGGGCTATCTTGGTATCTTCTTCATTATAAGCATCGCTTATGTCTTCCATCATGGAAAGGGTGACCTCAAACATTTCCTCTATCCGCATTTTACGAAGAAGATCTGGTTGAATAGGGGTGTCAACTTCAATAATATATTTTGATATGCCGTAGGCGTGATCCCCGATCCTTTCGAGATCAAAATTGATTTTACGTAAAGCCAGTACAAATCTCAGGTCACCTGCTACAGGGTTGTGCAGGGCGATAAAACGTTCACAGTCGCGGTCTATCTTTAAATCCAGGGCGTTCACTCTATTCTCTGTATGTACCACTTCTTCTGCCAAATCGCTGTCATGATTGAAAAAAGCCTCCCTTGCATGCTCCAGCTGTTTGGTGCAAAGATTGAGCATTTCCAGGCCGGTTTGATTTAAGCCCTCTCTATGTTGGTCTAAACTTATCATAAGCTTTATTTTTATCCGAATCTGCCGGTGATATAATTTTCTGTTTGTTGTTTCTCGGGGTTGGTAAACAATTTTTTCGATTTATCGTATTCGATCAATTCCCCCATATAAAAAAAGGCTGTATAATCACTAATCCTTCCCGCTTGCTGCATGTTATGGGTCACGATCACAATCGTGTATTTTTGCTTAAGTTCATAGATAAGTTCTTCGATCTTGGCTGTGGATAAAGGGTCAAGGGCAGAAGTTGGCTCATCCATAAGAATGATAGAGGGTTCCACCGCCAGGGTGCGGGCAATGCACAAGCGTTGCTGCTGGCCACCCGAAAGTGCCAGTGCCGATTTATTGAGATCATCCTTCACTTCATCCCAGAGAGCAACCTGCTTCAGGGAGTCTGTCACTTTTTCTTTCAGAAAATCCTTATCCCTGATGCCTTGAATTTTAAGGCCGTAAGCTACATTTTCAAAAATCGATTTCGGGAATGGGTTGGGTTTTTGGAAAACCATCCCTACCTGTTTCCTTAGCTGCTCTACGTTGACCTTTTTTCCATAGATATTTTCTCCGTCTTTCAGGATCTCGCCTTCCATCCTAAACCCATCCACATAATCATTCATGCGATTAAAGAGGCGTAGGAAGGTTGATTTTCCACATCCTGAAGGACCAATGAAAGCCGTCACCTTATTGGCTCTAATGTTCATATCAATGCCTTTAATAGCCATAAAGTCATCGTACCAGACTTTCACGCCTTTGGCCTGAAGTTTATGCTTTCGCTTGATATTAGTATCTATAACTGTATCTTTTTTGTTGTTGTTCATCAAATTAAAAACTTCATTAATATAGCTTTTTCTGCCATTTATTTCTAAAATAAACTGCGATTCCATTCATTATGAAGGTGATCAATAGCAGGATTATAATGGCAGCTGCCGCATTCACCTCAAACCCATGTTGAGGCCTGGAGATCCAGTTAAAGATTTGAATAGGTAATACAGAGAACTCATCCATGGGAGATTGTGGAGCAAAAGGGACATAAGTTAAAGCTCCTATTACAATTAAAGGGGCCGTCTCTCCAACCGCCCGGGACAGAGCTAAAATGACCCCTGTTAGGATACCTCCAAATGATGCGGGTAACAATTGGCTGGAAATGGTCTGCCATTTTGAAGCCCCCAATGCAAAAGAGGCATCCCTTATGGATTTGGGTACTGCTTTGATCGCTTCCCTTGTGGAAACGATCACTATAGGCAGAATAAGTAATGCCAGGGTAAAACTACCTGCCAGCACGCTGGCTCCCATTTGCATGATGCGCACAAAAATTTCCAGGCCCAATAAGCCATATATGATGGAGGGCACTCCGGCGAGATTGGAAATATTGACCTCTAATAAGGAGGATAATCTTCCTTTTTTAGCATATTCCTCCAGGTATATTGCCGCCGCAATGCCCAGTGGTAAAGCGATGATCGTGGTAAGGACCAGGATCCAGATGCTTCCCATGAGGGCCGTAAATATACCGGCTCTTTCAGCCTTTCGGGAAGGCAGACTGGTTATAAAGTCCCAGTCTATTCGTTGTAGGCCGTCTACCAGAATAGAACCAATAAATATGGAAAGCAGTACCAGCCCAAGCAAAGTACATATAATCCCCCACACTTTGAAAGTCTGGTCTTTTAACCTGTTCTTCTTTATGTTATTCATATTTTTCCTGGAATTTCTTACGAATTCTATAACTCACGGTATTCAGTAGGAAAGTGAAAATGAACAGGGTGATCCCTGCGGCAAAAATAGTCCTGTATTCCAGCGATCCATGCTGCACATCTCCCAGGCTTACCTGTACAATATAGGCGGTTATGGTCTCTATGGGAACCGTTGGGTCGAGGGTGAGACGGGGCTGCTGGCCCGCAGCGATCGCCACGATCATTGTTTCCCCTATTGCTCGCGAAATCGCCAGGATCACAGAAACGATAATACCCGATGATGCCGCTGGTACCATAACCTTAAAGGCGTTTTGCAATTTTGTGGAGCCCATTCCATAGGCAGCTTCCCGCAGCGAATTGGGCACAGCGTGCAGGGCGTCCTCACTAAGGGAAGAGATGAAGGGAATGATCATGATCCCCATCACCAGGCCGGCAGAAAGCGCATTAAAACCCGAGAGGCCGGGGATTATGGTTTGCAGGAAAGGCGTCACGACTGTGAGTGCGAAAAAACCATATACCACAGTAGGAACCGCCGCCAGCAATTCCAGGGCCGGTTTAATGGTCTTTCTGAAACTCTTAGGGGCATATTCACTTATGTAGATACTTATGGATAGACCTACGGGGACCGCAAATGCAATTGCAATAAAAGACGTTAATAAGGTACCCGACAGCAGGGGTAGGATTCCGAAATGCTTATCTGCAAAAAGCGGCGTCCACTGCGTATCAGTCAAAAAATCCACTATGGAGACTTCGCTGAAAAAAATGATCGCCTCAACGGAGAGCACCAGAATGATCCCTGCCGTTATGGCAATGGTGACCAGAGCGCTCGACAGTAAGGCCTTTTCGATCAGCATTTCTTTTATTCTTCGCATAGGGCAGTTTTAATGTTTGGGAATGCAAAAGAAATTCTTATTCCCGGTCTGATGAATCCTTATACTGGTTTACAAACTCTTTGAACGTATTCAATTCTCTCTTGTATTCTTCCTCAGTTAGGGGAATGTATCCTACGTCTTTCATTAATCCGGCAGCTTCCTCCAGGTAAAAAGTCATGAAATCGATCACCGCCTGGTTCTCCAGGGAGGAGCTGTTCACATACACATAAAGAGGTCGTGAAAGGGGCGCGTAGGTACCTTCGCTCACAGTTTCCATTGTGGGCTCTACGCAACCTTCTCCACCATTTACGGCGACTATTTGCAGCTTGTCCTTATTTTCTTCATAATAGGCCAACCCAAAGAAACCAAGTCCATATTTATCTCCGGCTACTCCCTGCACAAGGATGTTGTCATCTTCACTGGCTGTATAATCCCCTCTGCTGCTTCCGCTTTCTCCTACCACAGCCTCGGTGAAGTAATCAAAGGTTCCTGATGCAACGCCGGGGCCGAACAGGTGGATCTCCTGGTCGGGCCATTCGGGACGAATTTGGTTCCACCTCTTTATGTTGCCCTGGGCTGCAGGTTCCCAGATCTTTTTAAGCTCCTCTACCGTGATACATTCTACCCAGTCATTCTCAGGATGTATGACCACGGCAAGACCGTCATAAGCCACTTCGAGTTCTACAAAGTCAATATCGTTCTCCTCAGCAATTCCTTTTTCAGCTTCTTTAATAGGTCGCGAGGCATTTGCAATATCTATTTCGCCCCTCCCAAATTTCTGAAAACCACCGCCTGTACCTGACACCCCAATGGTGATGTCTATCCCGGGCTCGACGCTCCTAAATTCCTCTGCCATGGCTTCGGTCACAGGAAATACGGTGCTGGAGCCGTCAATGCGTATAGAGGACTGCTTGTTTTTGCTATTATTTCCACAGGCCAGCATAAGTAAGGCAACCGGGATAATCAACAGGATTCTTTTCATCTTTTTTAAATTTTAAATGAACTTTAATTTTTTGTCTGTTAACATTTACTTCTTATGGAGCCGCTTCAGGCAAATGATCAATAAATGCTGTTTATTTTCCCTGCAAATTACCTTCTATAATATTATCTGAATGTTAAGTGGAAATTATGGTTAAGTGAAGAAATGGAAAAGATCGGGCGATAACCGATGGATTATAGATGTTGGTTCTGGAAAAAAGTATCACCATTTTCGATGTTACTGATTATGAGGAGAGGGACCTCAACGATCTGCCAGCCCCGCAGCGAGGGCGGGACAGTGACAGATAGTTAAAGGTGAGCGCTTCTTTTGAGCAATGGCCCCGAAGCACCAAAACCTACTCCTTCTCTCTGGCGGCTTTAAATTCGCTGCCTTCATGCCATTTAGGGAAGACATCCTCATTTGCGAGCTTTAGGCCAATTTCATAGAATAACTGCAGGTCTTCACGAACCCCGCTTAGTTCTGTGGTTTCAGGATCATATTCATCTGAGGGTTGGTGGTAACGATTGGCATTATACTCCTCATTCATTTCTTTGACTTCCTCGGGACTCATATCAAAACCTTCGTAGGAACCAGAGGCATAAAGGGCGGGAATCCCTATTTTGGCGAAATTGAAATGGTCACTTCGGTAGAAGTACCCTTTTTCTGCTTCAGGGTCTGGGATGATGTAGCGTCCCTGTTTTTCTGCAGCTTCCCTGGCGTATTCATCCATTTCAGAATGTCCAAAGCCGGTGATGGTAAGGTCTTTCATTTTTCCGGGGCTCTGGAGGGCATCAATGTTAATTACTGCGACGGTCTTTTCCGGTGGGAATATGGGATTTTCAGCATAATAGGCAGAACCCAACAAGCCTTGTTCTTCTGCGGTTACAGCTATGAAGGCAATCGAACGCTTTGGCTGATCTCCTTTTTTGAAAGCTTCTGCAATGGCCAGTAAGGCGCCGGTCCCTGAGGCGTTATCCACGGCCCCGTTATAAATAGAATCCCCGTCAATAGGCCGCCCGATCCCAAGATGGTCCCAGTGGGCGGTATAGAAAATATATTCATCCTTTCTCTCGGAGCCTTCCACAACGGCAATGACATTTTTGGAAACATTGCGATTAATGTCATTGGTAATATCTACCGAGGCTTTTATGCCCATGGGCATTGGCCTAAAATCATTGCTTAGTGCCAGCTCGTTGTAATCTTTATTCTCCAGGGTGGAGGCTTCGAAAAGCTTTTCTGCAGCTTCACGGGATACCCATCCCTGCACATCGGCTACCGGGGCATCGCTCTCCAGGTTTAGCTGTGGCCCGGTCCAGCCAGATTGTACTACGTTCCAGCCGTAGGATGCCGGTTCGGTCTCGTGGATGATAATCACCCCCGCGGCACCTTGCCTGCCGGCTTCTTCGTACTTATAGGTCCAGCGGCCGTAATACGTCATCTCATTTCCCTTAAAAAGGGTGCTGTCACCGGTGGCAAATCCGGGATCGTTCACCAGGACCACTGCGGTCTTTCCTTCCCAGTCCACCCCTTCATAGTCGTTCCAGCCGTATTCGGGGGCTACAATGCCATAGCCGGCAAAAACCAGCTCACTGTCTTCCAAACTCACCTGCTCTTCGGGTTTGAGGGTGAGGGCGACGAATTCTTCGAAAAACTCCAGTTCCAGGTCGGTTTCCTGCCCCGAGATCTTCATGGTCTCTGAAACAGTTCCCGTGATCTCCACCAGCGGTACTTCCTGGAAATAGCTGTCGCCATTACCTGGGGATAGCCCCAGTTTGGAAAATTCCTGTTCCAGGTAGTTTATGGTCTTTTCTTCGCCTTCAGTAAAGGGCATTCTGCCCATAAAATCATCAGATGCCAGTTTCTCTATATGCCGGGCCAGGGTTTCCTGATCAACCTGTACAGCGGCGGTTTCTTTGTTGTCATTGGAATCGCAGCTAAGGCCAAGCGCAAGAAGGGGGATTATAAAATACTTTTTCATGGAGGAATGTTTAAGTTTCTAATCAGCTCATTTGGTTGAACCTAAATACTTAGGTTTACCAAAGCTCTAAAGTATTATTTTTTTGTATATATACCATAGGGTAGTAAGAATTGGGGCATATGATTAGAGGATCAATATCCAAAGAAACTCTATCCCGGACAAAACTATCTTAAATTGTTAATTTTCTTTGGAATTTTTCAGGAGTGAAGGTAGTGAAGCCTGTTAAAGACAGGCCTTTTCTGCTAAACTTATGTCAAGTCACCAGTATGAGATATACAGATCAATATATTTGAAATCGAAAATGTTTACGTAGCTATTCACAGAAGAGATTTTTTGTCCCTCAAAAAAACGGCCGGATCCTACACCTGGCCGTTTTTTATAGTAGAAAGAATGATGACATTAGAAGAGTATCAAATTTTACCAGGCCAGGTACAGGAGATGATCCTTTTTAATGAAGGAAAATTTCTGGATGCCGATATTAAACAGGAATCTGTCATTGCCTTTTATAAGTTATTTTCATTCTTCGTGAAACTGGAGTATGATACCGTGAATTATTGTATCGCTTCTAAAGAAGCTTACAGAAGGAGGCCATTTTAAGGCAATACAATGGATCGATCTTTAGGAAGTATATCTGCTTACCCTGTTGGATATACGGGTGTTCTGGTGTTTTCCGAATGTGAGTTTATTAAAGACTTAAGGTTGGCCTCTGGCCAGCCTTAAGTCTTTAATAATAGTTTCTCTCTTCAGAGGAAGTTTTCCTCTCTTTTCTAGATGAAATCACTGTATAATAGAAAATCCTATTCAAAGTTTATGCTTCACAACTGGCGCAGGTCACCATCTCTGTTATGAATTCTTTAGATACACTTTGGCTTCTTTGATAATATAAGGTTTTTATTTCCAGTTTCCAGGCCTCTATAAGTAGCCTGTTTACTTCTTTTACTGGCAGATCTGAAGGGATGTTGAGGTTTAAACTTTGTGCCTGATCAATAAAACGCTGACGTACCGAAGCTTGTTGAATTATTTCCAGCTGACTGATTTCCTTAAATGTCTTAAAAACTGCTTTTTCCTCTGAAGAGAGTTCTTTCAGGTGCTGAACGCTGCCATGATTAAGCATGATACTACGCCAGGTATCTTCATTGTCTATACCTTTTTCAATCAACAATTGCTTCAAATATTTATTCTTTCGCATGAAATTGCCTTTTGCAAGACCGGCTTTATAATAGTTGCTGCTAAAAGGCTCAATGCCGGGGGAAGTTTGCCCTAATATTGCCGAGGAGGAAGTGGTAGGGGCGATAGCCATTAAAGTAGTGTTTCGCTGCCCATATCCTTTTAAAACTTCAGGCTCTCCATATATGTGCGCAAGCTCTTTAGAGGCTTTGAGTGCTTTCTCGCTTATTTCCTTAAAAATAGCATTGGTCAGTCCTTTGGCCTGAAGTCCTTCAAAAGGGATCATATTCTTTTGAAGGTAGGAGTGCCAACCCATTACTCCCAGTCCAAGAGCCCGGTGGCGCTTCGCAAACCTATTTGCTGATGAAAGATAATAATTGCCCTCAGTTTTGGCTATAAACTCCTGTAGTACGGCATCCAGGAAATAAATGGCTAATTTAACCGCCTCTGTGTCTTTCCATTCATCATATAATTCCAGATTCATGGAAGATAAACAACAGATGAAAGATTCTTCTTTGCTGGAAGGAAGGGCGATTTCAGAACAAAGGTTGCTGGAGTGTATCGTTAATTCCTGATCTTTATACACCTGTGGTTTATTCCTGTTGATGTTATCTGTAAAAAAGATGTAAGGAAGCCCTTTCTGTTGGCGGCTCTCCAGTACTTTTGCCCATATTTCCCGTTTTTGATAATCTCCATCTATCATTTCCTGCATCCAGTAATCTGGAACACAAACCCCGTTGAATAGATTTTGAATGGGATTTCCAATGTTTTTTATTTCCAGGAATTCTGCAATGTCCGGATGGTCTATATCAAGATATGCAGCAAAAGCGCCACGTCTTACTCCGCCCTGGGAAATGGTATCCATAGCTGTGTCAAAGAGTTTCATGAAACTGGTGGCCCCACTGCTCTTGCCATTATCGGTTACAGCACTTCCACGACCTCGAAGTTCCCCAAAATAACCTGAGGTTCCCCCGCCAATCTTTGTCTGCATGATTACCTCTCCAAGTTTATGGGTGATGCCTTCAATAGTATCAGGGACATAAACATTAAAGCAAGATATAGGTAAGCCTCTTTCGGTGCCCATATTGGCC
>JBEPWW010000064.1:0-10930 GCA_041642215.1 Salinimicrobium sp.
CCCTTTACTATTATCACTGGACTTTAGGCCGGAGATAGGGGTAGCCAATTATTATGGAGATGATCTGGGATTTGACCTGGCTCTGGGGATTAAGTACCAGTTCTAGATTTATTCAGATCAACATTTCTAAAAAGGGGAATTTTCATTCCCCTTTTTTTATTCTCTTAAGTCAAGTGCTTTTCTATACAGGTCCTCATATAAGGGCACGACGGTATGAATATCAAAATTATAAGCCTGATTCTTAGCGTTTTCCTTGAATTCCTGAAGTTCTTCCTCCTTTCGCAGAATTTTGAGCGCATTCGCTGCCATTTCATCCACATCACCTACATCACTCAGGAAGCCTGAAAAGCCCTGTTTGTTCACTTCAGGCAATCCCCCGGTATTGGTCGAGATTACTGGAACGCGATTCACCATGGCCTCCAAAGCCGCCAAACCAAAACTCTCGCTCTCTGAGGGCAGAAGAAAAAGATCAGAAAAACTCAATATCTTATCTATTTCATGGGATTCCCCCAGAAACAGCACCTTATCCTCAATCCCCAGATCGGTTACGAACTCTTCAGCCATTTCCCGTTCAGGCCCCTGCCCTACCATCACCAGCCTGGCCTTTATCTCCTTCTGGATTTTGAAAAAGATCTTTATGACATCATCAATACGTTTCACGCGTCTAAAATTACTCACATGAGTGACAATGCGTTCACCTTCTGCTGCCAGGACTCCTCGCTGTCCGGTACTAAAGGAATTGGTATATTTAGCCGTATCGATAAAATTCGGCACTACATTGATTTCCTTTTTTACATCGAACAAACGCAGGGTGTCTGCCTTGAGACTTTGTGAAACCGAGGTCACTACATCACTTTTATTAATACTAAAGGTTACGGCAGGTTTATAGAACGGATGATTTCCTACCAGAGTAATATCTGTACCATGAAGCGTGGTTACCATAGGGAGAAAAATCCCTTCTTCCTCGAGCATTTTTTTGGCCATATAACCGGCATATGCGTGGGGAATAGCATAATGTACGTGCAGCATTTCCAGTTTGTGCAATTTAACCATATCCACCAGCTTACTGCTTAAAGCCAGTTCGTAAGGCTGGTAATGGAATAAGGGGTATTCGGGCACATTCACCTCATGAAAATGGATATTCCCTGAAAGCTGTTCAAGCCTCACCGGTTGTTTGTAAGTAATGAAATGGACCTCGTGCCCTCTTTTGGAAAGGGCCATCCCCAGTTCGGTAGCAACCACTCCACTCCCCCCAAAGGTAGGGTAACAAACAATAGCAATCTTCATGATCTAAAAGTCAATAGCTTCATATATAAGTTCCTGTATTTTGGTACGGATACTTTCTTTATTTAATTTATTATTATCTGCAGAAGGGTGTATACGGTTAGAAAGGAACACATATACGATCTCCTCATGGGGATCTGCCCAGGTCAGGGTTCCGGTAAAACCACTATGCCCAAAACTCACCATGGATACACAGCCGCAGGTAGGTCCCACCTCGTGAAGTTGGGGTTTATCAAAACCTACTCCCCTGCGTACATTCTCTGTACAATAATAACAGGTGTTAAATTTATCAATAGTTTCCTGATTAAAATACTTTTTGCCGCCATAATATCCCCCGTTAAGGAACATCTGCATCATTTTGGCAATGTCATTTGCATTGCTAAAAAGACCGGCATGCCCTCCAATACCCCCCAGCATAGCAGCCCCTTCATCATGGACATTTCCCTGGAGCAGCTGATTTCTCCATAAATTATCTCTTTCTGTTGGCACGATCTGCTCCATAGGAAAATGGTTCAACGGCAGATAGGTCGTGTAATTGGCCCCCAGGTCATAGTAGAAATGATCTTTGGTAAGATAATCCAGCGAAGTGCCATAAGTGTCTTCGAGGTAGGCCTTTAAAACGTAATACGGCAAATCACTATACTTATATTCCTGCTTCTTCTGCAGTTCACTTTCCCGGATCACCTTCACAATAGAATCTCTGATATCATTCCTGATGTATAACCCATCTACTACTTTTGTATTGAACCCCGGAAATTCCTTATCCCGGTAATATTTCTTTGAAGGCTTGCCGGTTTCTTTATCAAAAGTAAGGCGGTGAAAGGGAATCCATGGTTTAAACCGTGCGTAATGAGACAACATCTCCTGCAAGGTAACATTAGATTTATTTGAGTTCTTAAAGCCCGGGACCAGGTCTTCCAACCTGGAATTTAGATCGAGTTCATTCTTTTCAACAAGCTCCATCACTAAAGGTAAAGTCGCCAGGATCTTTGTAAGAGAGGCTACATCATAAAGATCTGTGTCTTTAACAGGAATTTCCTTTTCATAAGTATGGTATCCATGATTATTATTGTAGATCACTTTTCCCTTTCGTGCGATAAGAACCTGTACTCCCGGTGCCATTTTTTTATCCACTACTGTTTTCACAAGCGAATCGACTTTTCTGAGCTTATAAGAATTCATCCCCACACTTTCGGGAAGACCGTAAGACAACCTCTCCAGGTTCTTTGTTCGATAACCGGTTCCTTCTGGAAACTCTCTGCCAAGACTTACCGGTAATTTTCCCCTGGCTTCTATGGCGCCAAATAAAAGCTGCGCTGCTTTTTGCTGTGCAAGTTCGTGATTTTGATATCCTATTACAATGCCTTCAAAATTAGTAGTTGTAGAAAGATCGAGCAGCGTGTACGGCCGGGTAAACACGTTAAAGATCACCCGGTTCTTGCGTGCGATCTCATAAAGCCATACCTGCTCCTTTTGGTTTAGTTTATATTTGCTCCAGGGAGTGGCGTTTGATTGATGGTAACCAATGATCACCAGGTTATAGTTTTCCAGCTTTTCAAGAAGCTCATTTAGCCCTGTGGCTTTTATCCAGTCCACTTTTGTGTAACTACTTAGCTGCCGGTAAAACGGCGTTGCATCATCTTCCCCAAACTGCACATATGCTATTTTCTTTTTCTGAAGGTCCTCAATAGGGATGATCCCCCGATCATTTTTGATAACGGTAAGGGCATTTTCATATAGCTCGTGAGCCAGTACTTCATTCCTGATGGTGTTGAGATCTTCAACTAAATAGCCGGTATCAATAGGCCTGTATTCATTCAACCCTACCTTATATTTAGCAAAAAGTATCTTTCGTACAGAATGCTTCAGCCGCTCTTCACTAATGATACCGGCCTCATAAGCATACCTGATCTTCTCAACAGCTGCAGGAACATCTTCGGAAATAAGTAGAATATCATTTCCGGCTAAAAAAGCCGCAAGATCTACCTCCCCGGGCTTCTTGTAGTTGGAAGCTCCTTTCATGTTCAGGGCATCGGTGATCACAAGCCCCTGGAAATCCAATTCTTCCTTAAGAAGACCTGTTACGATAGTCTTTGAAAGGGAAGAAGGAATATTGTTCCCATGTTCCAGGGCTGGTACATTTAAATGCGCCACCATGACACTGCTTAATCCCTCATCAATCAGCTGCCTATAGGGAAAAAGTTCTTCTTTAAGAATTCGTTCCCTGGAAAAATTAATGGTTGGAAGGGTTTTATGGGAATCGGAATCGGCATCTCCATGTCCGGGGAAATGTTTAGCGCTACTCAATACATTCTCCCTTTGCATTCCCTTCATAAAAGCAAGGGATTTCTGGGTGACGTTATTTTTATTCTCACCAAAGGAACGATTTCCAATAATAGGGTTTTCTGGGTTGGTATTAATATCTACCACAGGCGCAAAATTTATATGCACTCCAAGGCGTTTTGCATGTTTTGCCACATTCGCGCCTACCTCCTCCACAAGCTTATCATTGGTAATAGCCCCCAGAGTCATATTCCAAGGGAAAGCATAAGTGGAGTCAAGCCGCATGGCAAGTCCCCATTCTGCATCCATTCCTATGAGAAGAGGTACTGAAGAAGCCTCCTGATATTCGTTGGTCAAATTAGCCTGCCGCCGGGGACCACCTTTGGAAAAAATCACTCCCCCAATATGGTGCTCCTCAATTAATTTCCTGATCTTGTTAGTATTAGCCCGGGATTGGTCAGAATAAACATCCACCATAAACAATTGCCCAATTTTCTCATCCAGGGTCAACTGTTTATAAATACTATCAACCCACTGTCTTTGCATCTCAAATTCGGGTGCAATGAGTGGATTGCTGTTTTGACCCAAAACTTTTCCAGAGAAAAGGATGCACAATAACAACAGGAAGATAAAAGAGGTGTTTCTATAATTCATTAATTGAGAAATCGCTTATGCCAGCTATCTGAGGCTGGAACTTCCCAGTCAGAAAGATATTCGGCTTTGTTATTCACCAGGTTATTAAAAACAATGGTCTTTGGGGACACCGCACGGTCCTTGGCCATTTTACGAAAATCAGTAAGGCTTTTGTAGGCCACAAAATCTCCCTGTTTATATGACACATTCATTTTGTCTAAAAGGTCAACGTCATACTGCGTTTCCAGCTCCTGGATGAAACGCACAGAGGCATCAATGGAACAGCCGGTGGCAGCATTCATTTGCTGATCCAGGGCAATTATAATAAATCGCCTGTACCTGATCTCAAAGGATGCTTGCAAATCGGCCCCGTGAGCGGTCCACTCCCGGATAAAATTTTCGAGTTTTGTCGTTATTTCTTTCAATTCCTGTTCAGAAAATGAACGGTTGGACTGATATATCCAGACACGGGAAGTGTCTGGTAGATTTTCAAAAGGGACTAACATGTAAAGGGAATTTTTAGTTATACAAAACTAAGTGTTTTAAGCTACAGCATCAAAAATAGTACCGTTAAATTATAGGGTATACCGGGCGGTAAAAACAAAAAAAGAGCGCCTTTTTAGGAGCACTCTTTTAGATACTATTTAATTAATATCCAGTTCTTTATGCAGAAGGATAATAGAAGCTTTTCCCTACAGATCTTCGGCGTTGGCGATCATTTCGGCAATATCCATGACCGCAATATCCTCTTCTTTGTTCTTGCTCTTCACACCATCGGTCATCATCGTATTACAAAAGGGACATCCCGCAGCAATTACTTCGGGCTGAACCTCCATGGCCTGTTCAGTACGTTCGGTATTGACATCCTTGTTACCCGGTTCTGGTTCCTTGAACATTTGTGCTCCTCCCGCACCACAGCACATGGCTTTGGACTTGCACCTTTTCATCTCTACGAGTTCCACTTCAAGCTTTCTCAAAAGATCCCTGGGAGCTTCATATATATTGTTCCCCCGCCCCAAATAACAGGGATCATGGAAGGTGATCCTTTTTCCTTTGAACTTCCCGCCTTCTACAGTTAATTTTCCTTCTTCAAGAAGAGATTTTAAGAAGGTAGTATGATGCATCACCTCATAATTACCCCCCAATTCGGGATATTCATTTTTAATGATATTAAAACAGTGCGGACAGGTAGTAACGATCTTTTTGATCTCATATCCATTGAGCACTTCGATGTTTCCGGCGGCCTGCATTTGATACAGAAATTCATTTCCTGAACGCTTAGCGGGATCCCCGGTGCAGCTCTCCTCTGTTCCCAACACAGCAAAATCCACGTTAGCCCTGTTTAGCAGGCGCACGAAGGCTTTGGTTATTTTTTTGGCCCTGTCATCAAAGCTTCCGGAACAACCCACCCAGAACAAAACTTCCGGTTTTTTTCCTTCTGCCATGTATTCTGCCATGGTAGGCACTTTTAAATTTTCTGCCATTTTGTATCTCTTTTTACCGCCAAGTCGGTTTCTGTTATTATTTGTTAGCATACCCGCTCGGGTACGTACTGCCTAGTTTTCCTTTGCCCAATTCAACCTGTCCATTTGATTGTATGGCCAGGGTGCTCCATTATTTTCTATATTACCCAGTGCATTGTTCAAATCTGCAGGACCTGCACTCTGCTCCATCATGAGATATCTTCTCATATCAAGAATAATGGAAAGCGGATCGATCCCAACAGGACAAGCCTCTACACAAGCCTGACAAGTGGTACAGGCCCACAACTCCTCCCTAAGAATGTAATCATCCAGTAATTGCTTGCCATCATCCTTAAAACTGCCGTTTTTGTTGATGTTCTCCCCTACTTCCTCCAGGCGATCACGGGTATCCATCATTATTTTACGAGGAGACAGCAATTTCCCGGTGTTGTTAGCAGGACATTCAGAGGTACATCTTCCACATTCGGTACAGGTGTAAGCATTTAAAAGCTGCACACGGTTAAGGTCCATAACATCTGAGGCTCCGAATTTCTCAGGTTCTCCGGCTTCAGATTCGGGTTCTGCCGGAGCTGCGAAAGGATCGGCATCAGGATCCATCATCAGTTTAACTTCATCTGTAACCGCTCCAATATTATTCAACTCTCCCTGAGGGGTCAATCTCGAGTAATATACATTTGGAAAAGCAAGCAGAATATGAAGATGTTTCGAATAATACAGATAATTAAGAAAAAATAAGATCCCAAGGATATGTAACCACCAGGCTGCTCTTTCTATAATTATTAAAGTAGAAACACTCAAACCTTCTAAAAGAGGCAGTAATACCTGGCTAATTGGAAAATAACCAGCGATCTCACCTTCCTCTGCAATGGCATATCCTTCCGCCGCCATCAATTGCAACTGGAGGTCTGACCCGTTCATCACGAAGAAAAGGAGCATAAGAACCATTTCAAAATACAGGATGTAATTAGCATCATCCTTAGGCCATTTGGTGAGTTCCCGGGCCATAAAACGTTTAATATGGGAAATATTCCTCCTGGTCCAGAAGATAATCACTCCCAGCAGAACCAGGAAAGCCAAAATCTCGAGGGTAGCGATGAGATAGCTGTAAAATCCACCGGTGAAAAACAGGATCCTGTGGGTTCCAAAAATCCCGTCAATAACTATTTCCAGAACTTCTATATTGACAATTATGAATCCCAGGTATACAAAAATGTGAACGATCCCTGAAATGGGACGGCTAACCATTTTATACTGCCCAATGGCAATTTTAAATGTTTTTTTCCAGCGGGCACCTGGATCATCTGTTCGGTCTACTTCTTTTCCCAGTTTAATATTACGAATTAATCTGCGAACGTTTCGGGTGAAAAAGCCGATGCCGATTACCAGGGCAAGGATAAACGCGATTTGGGCAAGGATCTGCATAATTGAGTGGTTGGTTGATTATCTCAGAGAGTCACTGGGCGGTGCATACGGCCCAGGATTCTTTCCGAAAATTGAAAAATGTACGTATCGTTTTGGATTCAGTTTTACATCCTGTATCAATTCATCAAGCTGTTTTGTAGCCCTGTTCAGATTGTCATAAACTGAAGGATCATTGATCAATTTAGCAGCCGTCCCTTCCCCATTATTTAACTTATCTGTCACACTTTCAAAATCAGCTACTACTTTTTCCAGGTCATCTACCACCTGCCGTATATCCATTTGCGTGAGCGAATCGGAAAATTTATTAAGATTAGCCGACATCTCATCCAGGTTGGTGAAACTTCGGTTCATTTTTTCTGAATTTTCTGTCACCACCCCACTTATAGCTTGCGCAGAGCTTCTCAAAGAAGCCACTGCAACACTAAGATCCTCAAAGGTTTTTTTGATATTGTTCCTGGTTTCCTTATTCATGACTTCATTAAAGGAATTCACCAGGGAATCTGTACTTACTATAGCCTGCTCCACTTTTTGTTGCAGGGGGGTAAGACGCTCATTCACCAGTTCCAACAAGCCTTCCTCTATTTCCCCGGGTAAGGTATCTCCAGACTGAGCCATGTTTCTCCTTTCATATTCCGGAACAATACCAAGGGTTTTACCCCCTATTAATCCCCCACCATATATCTGGGCCACACTGTTTCTTGAAAATGGAAAGTCCTCTTCTACCGTAAAAGTAACCACTAACCTGCCTTTTTTGTCCAGAAAATCAATTTCTGTGACCTGGCCTACTTTATATCCATTAATTGTAACCGGGGAAGAAGGAGATAACCCCTCCACGTCATCATAAACCGCATAAAAGGTACGACTGGCCTGGAACCAGTTCTTTCCTTTCAGAAAGCTATACCCAAAAATAAACATAAGAATGGCAACTATGGCCAGAAGAGCGGTTTTTACCTCTTTAGAGTATTTCAAAGTTCTTTTTTTTATTGGAAAACAAATTTAGGAATAAATATATAAAAGAGGCCTTATTTCACTTTTGTTTTTAACGCGTCATTAACGCTTATCTTCTCGCCATCCCTGAATGCCACTACATAACTCGAAGGAAAACCTTGTTTTTTTGCCTTTTCATGCAATTCCTTTACCTGCATGTAGCTTGAAGTAGCTCCATAATAGTATTTAAAGAGATTACCTTCCCGGGTTCGGGATACTTCCTTTAGGCCTTTAAAATTCCTTGGTTTGGTTTCCAGTTTCCTGCTACTGGCAGCCAACTGGACCCTAAAGGTAATGCCTTCATAAATGTCGGTCAATTCTGTGGCTGATTTGGTATCTATCTGGATGGGAGGATTTTCGGCAATATTTGCCAGTACGTCCAGGTTTAGGCTATTTTTATATTGAAGTATTGCTTTTACGATCGCAGATGAAATTTTGTTCTGTCCTCCCGCACTATTTAAAAAGGCTCCCTCACTATTGTTTGTTAGAAATCCGGTTTCAATAAGTACACTTGGCATATATGTTTGTCGCAAAACCAGGAAACCTGCCTGTTTCACCCCCCTGTTGGGCCGGTGGAGATCAAGAGTGAATTTCTTCTGAATATGATCTGCCAACAACACGCTTTGATCCAGGAACTCTTCCTGCATCAGGGTCAGGCCAATATACGATTCAGGGGAATTAGGATTAAACCCGTCATAGGTTACCTCATAGTCCTCTTCAAGAAAGATCACCGAGTTTTCCCGCATTGCTACCTTCAGGTTGTCATCATTACGGTGTAGTCCAAGCACAAATGTTTCTGTTCCAGAGGCCTGTGAATTATGGGCATTACAGTGGACGGAAATAAAAAGATCAGCTTCGGCTCTGTTGGCGATCTCCGCCCTGCCCGCAAGGGTTACGAAAACATCGCTTTTACGGGTATAGATCACCTTTACATCCGGTATTTTTTCCAATTCTGCTCCTACCTGCAACACTATATTAAGGGCGATGTCCTTTTCAAAATATCCATTCCCCCTATTCCCGGGATCCTGACCTCCATGACCTGCATCCAGAACAACAACAAATTTTTCACCGGGAGTCACTGATTTATAACCGGTAAAAGATGTGAGTATAAATATGGGAAAAATGAAGACTAATAGGTTAAGGAAATTCGTTCTCATAAAGAAGTAACGGTTGTTGAGCGTTGTTATTTTATTTTTTTCTAATCCCAAAAGGTAGCTTAAAAAATATACGTAATTTTGAAACTCAAAAAACAAGCCACACTATACAAAAGTAGCACATATAGCATTGCGAACAAACACACTTAACATACTTTCCTGCTGTATTTTTCTACTGTTTTCGACGGTGGCGGCAATGGGTCAGGAGATAAAAACCCGGGAAGGCGTAAGTATCCCTGCAGAAAGGGATACTATGGCACCTATCCAGGATTCCATACGTATCGAGGGCGCGGTGCCCATTCTGGGAGAAACCCAAAATGACACCGTAAGACCAGGAAACCAACTGCTAACAGACCAGGTAGTCTATTCGGCTACAGATTATATGCGCCTGAGCCCCAAAGAAAACCGAATGTACCTGTACAACAATGCAGAAGTGACTTACGGGGATATCAATATTAAAGCGGGACGTATCGTGATGGATAATGACCGGAATGAGGTCTATGCATACGGAATTCCCGATTCTACCGGTGCATACAGTCAAACGCCTGTTTTTACGCAGGCACAGAATGAAGTAAGACCGGATTCCATCCGGTTTAATTTTGAAACACAAAAAGCCCTGGTTTTTAATTCAAGAACAGAACAGGGGGAGTTCAAGGTGTTAGGGGAAGTTACTAAAAGGGAGAACGATTCGGTGTATTACATGAGAAATGTAAGGTTTACCACTTCAGAAGATCTTGACAACCCTGATTACTACTTCTATGCACGACGTATAAAATTCGTTCCCGATAAAAAGATCGTTACCGGGCTTGTGAACATGTACATCGCCGATGTCCCTACCCCCCTGGGACTACCTTTTGGATATTTTCCCATGAGCGAAGAACAAACCTCTGGATTCATTATTCCTTCCATTGGGGAAGACAATAACCGTGGATATTACCTGCAGAATGGCGGGTATTACTTTGCCATTAGTGATTATGCAGATCTGACAGCTCTTGGAGATTATTATACCAACGGAAGTTACGGTCTTAGGCTGGAATCTGCTTATGCTCTGCGTTATGCTTTTAGAGGGAACCTAAGTTTTAGATATGAGCGTCTGTTGAACAGTGAGCGGGGTTTTCCTGATTATTCCGAGACATCTGTTTACAACCTTAGATGGAACCATACCCAGGACCAAAAAGCCAATCCCACCTCCAGGTTTTCTGCATCTGTGAACCTGGGAAGCAGCGATTATTACCAGGCTTCAACCAACCAGAGCAATGCGGGTAGCAGGCTTACGAATACATTGAGCTCTTCTGTTTCCTACTCCAAAACCTTTCCTATAGAACCCCAGATAAATGTGAGCGTAGCGGCAACACATTCACAAAATACGAATACGCAACAGATCAATATGACCCTGCCTACGGTACAGGCTAACGTAGACCGTATTTACCCTTTTGAACCAAAAGTGGGAGCCAAAAAAGGCGCGATAGAAAATATAAACCTCCAGTATACTTTTAGGGGCGAGAATAGGTTTAGAACCACTGATTCCCTTTTCTTTACACCGGAAATGTTTGAGGATGCCATTATTGGCGCCCAGCATAACATACCCCTAACCACTAACTTCAAGCTGCTGAATCACCTGAGTGTAAGCGCCAGCACAAACTACAGCGAATCCTGGGTATTTCGAACCTTTGAGCGTTCGTA
>JBEPWW010000065.1:0-10892 GCA_041642215.1 Salinimicrobium sp.
TTTCTTCACCAGATCCTGTTGTAAAGCTGCGGAAACCGATTCATCAGTAACATTTGTTGTTAAAACCCTGAATTGCGGTGCTTTTTCCAGCACTCCTTCCGGAAAGACAAGGGAAAAATTCAGTTGCATTCTGCTCCAGTCAACCTCTCTGATACTGCCAACTATGGTGTTTAGCAATACTCCCTGAACATTAAAAGTAAGGGCGTCCCCTACTCCCACGCCGGCATCCCCGGCAAAATTGTCACTTACAGATATCGGGATGGGATCCCTGGATCCTACAGCGGATATCCATTGCCCCTGTTGAAGTTTTTCGGAAGAAATAAGGGAGTCCCGGTAAGTAACCCTGAATTCATGGTTCAATACCCAGTGATTTACATTGGCAGTAGTGTCTGCTTTCAGCTCATTCACCAGTCGGCCGTTGATGCTATGTACTCGCATGGTAACAATGGGAATGTCATCCAGGACCGGCAGTCCTTTTTCTGAGATCGTTTGGCTTACCGCGGTTCTCTGATCGGTCTGTACATCCAGGAGGATCATATTGGCACTTCCCGAACCTCTGTCCAGGGTGGCCTGGGTCAAAAGGATATCTTTGCTGAAGTATAGGGTACTGATTAGGAAAGTGCCCACACCAATGGCCATAACCAGGATAAGAGTCTGGTTTTGGGGCCTGAACAGGTTAGACAGCCCCTGCCTTGCAGTAAATCCCCAGGAATGCGGGAAATAATTTCTGATTGCTTTCATAAATACTCTGGCCGTTCCCGCCAGAATAGAGAAAGTAAGGAGTATACCCAGAACGAATGCCAGAGAATACCTCCAGTCTTTCAGGAGCCAGTAGGCAAACAAGAAAATAAAACCAAAAATTCCAATAGTAACCACGATAGCAGCTTTTCCTGATTTGGAGGGTGGTTTTTCCTGTACCCGTAGTGCTTCTAAAGGAGAAACATAAAGTGTTCCAATTAAGGGATACAAAGCAAAAAGTACCGACATAAAAATTCCTAGCAATAGCCCCATTAGTACCGCCTGAAGGGAAATTGAGATTTCAATATCCACCGGCAGAAGGTCCTGTAAGAGCAGTGGGAAAAGCTGTTGCAAGATCAAGCCCAGGAGTGTCCCTATCAATCCCCCCAAAAAGCCAATTGCAGCTATTTGAATCAGGTAAATTAGAAAAGTCTGTCTTTTGGTGGCACCAATACATTTTAAGACTGCTACCGCACGAAGTTTATCTTTGATGTATATATGGATGGCACTTGCTATACCTACACAACCCAGAAGGAGTGCGATGAATGCGACCAGGTTAAGGAATTTACCAAAATTTTCATACCTGCGCCCGAGTCGTTGGCTGGTTGAGATATGGGTGTCAAGATCTGCATTGTTTTCCTCAAGCCGGGGCTCCAGGTCCTTCTTAAGTCCCTCCAGATCCATATCGGGTTCTGCAGCAAAATAATACTCGTATCGTATTCTGCTTCCGGTTTGTACCAGGCCAGTCTCCTCTATAAACCTGTATGGAAGAACCACGGGTGGCGCCACCGAACTAAAAAGAGAAGTACTTCCTGGTACAGAGAACAAACGACCAAGGATGGGCAGGCGAACCTCTCCCACTTTTATACTATCCCCGGTTTGTAGCCCTAGCTGCAACATTACTGTTGCGTCTACTAAAGCTGCTCCTTCATCCTGATAGCGGTCTGCCGCTGATTGCGGCTCAGTTTCCATTTTACCGTAGAAAGGAAATCCTCCTTCAATACCTCTCACCTGGACCAATTTGGTAGCGTCTTTTTCAGGAAATGCCGCCATTGAGGTAAAACTGATCTCCCGGGCATCTCCTCCACCCAAATAATCAAGAATGTCCCTAACCGGCCTGTTAGGGGGCTCATTACTGTCAATCCTGAAATCGGCTCCCATTAAGGATTTCGACTGAAGGGAAATATTTTCTTTTAAATTATCCCCGAAAGATTGAATGGAAACCACCGCAGCGATCCCAAGAACAATGGAACCTACGAAGAGGCTAAGTTTCTTTCCGCTGGATTTGGCGTCACGCCATGCCATCTTAAGAAGCCATATAAGACCGGCTTTGGGCTTATTCCGTTCGTTCCTATTGATCATGAGGCTGCTATTTCTTTGTCAATAATCCTGCCTCCTTTTAGGCGTAGGATGCGTTGGGTCTTTTGAGCCAGTTCAATATCGTGAGTGACAATTATTAAAGTAGTACCCGCTTCCCTGTTAAGGTCAAAGAGCAACCTGACCACTTTTTCCCCCGTTTCAGCATCAAGGTTTCCTGTAGGTTCATCTGCAAAAAGTATGGACGGCCGGGTAGAAAAGGCCCGGGCCAGAGCCACTCTTTGCTGTTCCCCTCCAGAAAGTTGGGAAGGATAATGATTGATTCGACCCGCAAGACCTACTTTATCAAGCAGCTCCTTTCCTGTTTCTGAAGCGTTTTTTGCGCCCTGCAGTTCAAGGGGTACGGCCACATTTTCAAGGGCAGTAAGGGTTGGTAGCAACTGAAAATCCTGAAAAACAAAGCCCACTTCCCTGTTTCGAAGTAAGGCTAGATCATCTTCCTTTAGGTGGGAAAGCTCAGTGCCACAAAGGGTGATGGAGCCGGCATCTGGTCTGTCCAGTCCGGCGCACAGGCCAAGCAGGGTAGTTTTTCCGCTACCGGAGGGACCCACTATGGCAAAAGTTTCCCCTTCCCCTACACTAAAATCGATATCCTGCAGCACAGTAATTCTTTTTGAACCACTTGAATAGGTTTTCTTTAAGTTGTGAACGTTTAATATCTTTGCCATAGCTCAATCTTCCGGTTTTTTCTGAGGGAAGACAAATTAAAGAATTGATCTTAATTATACCATGCTGCTATGAGAAACTTACCTATTATTTTTCTATTTCTGTTCATGATCCTGTTCTCCTGCGGGGAAACAGAAAATAAAAATGCAGAAGGACATTCTGTAGAAGCGACCGGTGAGGTCAACGAGACAGAGAAGGCAGAGAGCACCGGCACGATTGTGTTCTTCGGCACCAGCTTAACTGCCGGGATGGGGTTGGATCCCGATGATGCCTATCCGGCGATCATACAGCGTAAACTGGATTCGATGGATCTTCAATACAAAGTGATCAATGCAGGACTTAGCGGGGAGACCACAGCCAGTGGTAAAAACCGACTGGACTGGGTGCTTAACCAGGAGGTCGACATCTTCCTGCTGGAATTAGGTGCCAATGACGGCTTGCGTGGCGTTCCTTTAGAAGAAACGCGCCAGAACCTACGGCAAATCATAAGGACCGTTCGGGAAAAAAATCCGGGAGTCAGAATAATCCTTGCCGGAATGCAGTTGCCACCCAATCTTGGGACCGAATACACTACTAAATTCCGGAATATTTTCCCTGAGCTGGCAGAATCCTATGATACGGAACTCATCCCTTTTCTCCTGGAAGACGTGGCCGGGAACCCCGACTTAAACCAGCAGGACGGTATTCACCCCACAGCCGAAGGCCAGGAAATTATGGCCGAAAACGTATGGGAGGTTCTGCGACCGGTGATCAGGAAATCCCTCAATCCCTAAATTTATTTATCCCCCCGCGGGGACACCATCTCTTTTTGAACATTGGGAGGCACGGGTTGATACGATGCAAAGGCCGATATAAAAGTGGCTCTCCCTTTGGACAGCGAACGCAGTTCTGTAGAAAATCCGAATAATTCAGTTTCCGGGGCTATACATTTAAGAATTTGATACTTGCTGTTACTTTCGATCCCCTGGATAATGGAGCGCCTGGTTTGCAGCTCTGTCATCACGTTTCCTACCACTTCTTCGGGAACTGTAATGGTCAGTTTTAAGGTTGGTTCCAAAAGTTTCGGGTTAGCATTCATAAAAGCTTCCTTAAAGGCATGAGCACCCGCTATTTTAAAGGAAATGTCATTGGAGTCCACTGCGTGCATTTTACCGTCATAAACGATCACTCTCACATCCCGGATATAAGAACCGGTGAGCGGACCTCTTTCCATCACTTCCAAAATTCCTTTCATGACCGAGGACAGGTATCGTTGATCGATAACCCCACCCACTATGCAATTATAAAATACTAGTTTCCCGTCCCAGGGTAACTCTACCTCTTCTCTGCCCCGTACCGTAAATCCCTGAGGTTCCTCCATACCTTCGACCCACGGCTCTATTTTCATATGGACCTGAGCAAACTGCCCCGAACCCCCTGATTGTTTTTTGTGCCGGTAGTTTGCCACCGAGGAACGCTGTATGGTTTCCCGAAAAGCGATCTTTGGCTTGGTAAACCTCGCTTCCACTCCATATACATGCTTCAGGGTCCAGTCTACGGTAGCCAGGTGCAATTCTCCCTGGCAGGCCAGGATAAGCTGCCTTGCTTCCTTTTCGAAGGTAATAACAACAGTAGGATCCTGGCTGTGGATCTTTTTCAGCGCCTCACTCAGCTTTTCCTCATCTTTGGTATTCACGGCCATCACTGCCCTCCTTATTCTTGGCTGGGGATACAGGATAGGTTTAATGACTATTTCATAGCCTTCCTGGGCCAGGGTATCATTCGTCTCTGTGTGTTTTAATTTCAATGTTGCTCCAATATCTCCTATTGTCAATCGGGAGACAGGTTTTCTTTCTTTCCCGTCCATTATAAATAACTGATTCAGGGTTTCTGTTTCCCCACTTGAAGAATTCACCAGTTTATCGTTCACCTTTACTTCCCCGCTTTTCACTTTGAAAAATGAAACCTGCCCCAGGTTAGGCTGGTGTATTGTTTTAAAGATAAAAAGGGCTGTAGGAGCTTCTTTTTTAGAAGAGATCTCCCTTCCATCAACACTTTGCTCCGGCTTGAGATCTGCTGCTGCGGGAGTTACATTATCAATAAATCCCATTAATCTCCCACTGCCCATATCGTTTAATGCTGAGACGCAAAAAACAGGGAAAAGGTCATGGTTAAGCATTCCGGCTTTTATGCCTTTTCGCATTTGATCTTCATTTAAAGTCCCTTTTTCAAAGAACAATTCCATTAATTCTTCATCATTCTCGGCTGCTTTTTCTACCAGTTCATTATGCAAATTTTCAGCTGCTTCTCTCTGCTCTTCAGGAATTGAAATTTTTTTGGGCTTTCCTCCTTCCGGGGAAAACCTGTACATTTTCATTTTAAGGACATCTATGATGCATTGATGTCCTTTCAGATTTATGGGGTACTGAACCTTAATCGCATTGTTCCCTACCAAAGATTTAATGCTTTTAAAGCTTTCCTCAAAATTTAAATTGGGATGATCGATTTGATTAACCACAAAAAGAGTGGGTTTATGATATTTGTTGATATAGCTCCAGATGATCTCTGTCCCTGCTTCTACTCCATGCTGCCCATTAAGTACAGTAACTATGGTATCTGATACCCGGATGGAAGAAATAACCTCTCCTATAAAATCGTCGAGTCCGGGAGTATCGAGAATATTGATCTTATAGTTGCGCCACTCTGTATGTAGAGGCGTGGCAAAAATCGAATATCCTTTTTCGTGCTCGATCTCATGAAAATCTGAAACCGTATTCTTCGCCTCAGGAGTCCCCCTCCTGTTGATGAGCCCGGCTTCAAACAACATGGTTTCCGCAAGGGTGGTTTTACCGCTGTTATGGGCGCCTACAAAAACGACATTTTTAATGTGCTTGTCATCATAAATCTTCATTTGTTCCTCATTTAGGTTAGAAAAGATTTTTATTACTCCAGAAGTTCGAATTTCCCTCTGTGGGAAGTACAGGTAGTTGTGTAGTTTCTGATTGGTTTACTAAATTTACTCATTAAGTTTAACAGAATTCTAAAATTAGAATTGATATTTATCATATTTTCTGATATTCTCTTTTTCATTGGTACATTTACATTAACTGTATCATTTTTTTAAGAAGGAGAAAATCCTGTAAATTCTTAGCATAATTTTATAATATATAAGATTGGGTTTCCTGTGATTATTAGTATTTTGAATGAAACAAATCAAAATATATATGAAAGCCATAGGTATTAAAAGATCCCTTCCCGTTGATAATCCCGAAAGTTTTATAGCCTTCGAAACAGAAAAACCTACTCCAGGACCCCGCGACCTCCTTGTGAAGGTGAAAGCAGTTTCTATCAATCCGGTCGATTATAAGGTCCGGCAGAATGCGGCGAGGGACGAGGAGTTAAAGGAACCAAGGATCCTGGGCTGGGATGCCGCCGGAGTGGTTGAAGCTGCGGGCGAAGAGGTACGGTCCTTCAAGGAAGGTGATGAAGTATATTATGCAGGCGAGCTCAACAGGCCGGGAAGTAACGCCGAATACCAGGTAGTGGATGAGCGCCTGGTAGGGCATAAACCATCCAAGATCTCTTTTGCAGAAGCCGCTGCTATGCCCCTTACCACCTTGACAGCAGGGGAATGTATCTTTGACCGCTTACCTATCAGGGAAAATGAAGGAAAAGACCATAAGATCCTTATCATAAATGGTGCCGGTGGAGTGGGCTCCATTGCTGTACAGCTTCTGAGCAAACTGACTCATTTGAAGGTAATAGCCACTGCTTCCCGGGAGGAAAGCAGGCAATGGTGTCTGGATCATGGAGCAGACCTTGTAATTGATCACAATAATCTCATAGAAAATGCCAAAAAAGAAGGTCTCGGGGAAATAGATTATATCCTTAATTTTTCAGACACTAATATGCACTGGGATGCCATGGCAGAACTGGTTAAACCACAGGGACATATTTGTTCCATTGTGGAAACAAAAGAACCTGTGGACATTAATAAGATAAAGAACAAAAGTGTCGCTTTTCATTGGGAACTGATGTTTACCCGCTCGATGTTCCATACTCCTGACATGGATCGTCAACATGAGATCCTTGAAAACCTGGGAGTCCTGCTGCAAAATGGAAAGATAACCTCTACTCTAAATAACATAATACACGGTCTTGAACCCGAATCATTTATAGAAGCTCACAAGCTACAGGAATCGGGCCGATCCATAGGGAAAAACGTGATCGTTTTTTAAAGTATTTTCTCAGAAATATCCATTGTTGAAAAAAGCATTGGACTCCCTGGAGGTGCAACTTCCTATACCTGGTAAACCCTTACTTTTTTCTTTTTAAGCCTGCTGTCGTTAAGATCCTGTATTAAGCGATTGGCTTTTTTCCCGGGAACCGCAACAAAAGCGCAATCCTGTTTGAGTTCAATATTCCCCAGCTCATTTTTTTCTAATTTCCCCTGTTTTAAAAAAAGGCCGGCAATATCACCTTTTGAGATCTTATCCTTTCTGCCTCCAGATATGAAGAGGGTTTCCCAGGACGTTTCTTTTGCCGGTGGCTGCACAGAGGTATTTTCAAATTCCTGCCAATAGCTGGACTGCGGAATAAATTCCGGCAACTCCTCCTTTTTCCATTGTAAGACATAGGCAATGCCGGTGTCGTGCATTCGGGCTGTCCTTCCATTCCTATGTATGAATTCCTGCCTCTTTAATGGAAGTTCATAATGGATGATAAAATCGATCTCCGGGATATCGAGCCCTCTGGCGGCAAGATCTGTAGCGATGATCAGCCGGTGGGTCCCATTCCTGAATTTTATTAGGGTCCGCTCCCGGTCTTTCTGGTCCATTCCCCCATAAAATACTCCATGGCTTATCTTCTTTGTCGAAAGGGAACTGCTTACCTCCCTGATACTCTCTTTATAGTTGCAAAAGATAATCCCAGAGCCGCTTCCTGAAAAAGCGAGTAATTTATGCAGGCTTTCCAGTTTGTCTTTCTGTGGCGAAATTATAGTCTTAATCTCGAGGCCAGGATTTTCTTCGTTAAGGTAATTCACAGTAACGGGATTTGTCACTCCAGTGAAATTGGGGATCCCCGTTTGTTTAGTAGCCGAAGTAAGTATCCTTTTCCTGATGGATGGCAGCGCTGTAATGATCTCCTTCATTTCTTCTTCAAAACCAATTTCAAGGGATTTGTCGAACTCATCGAGTATGAGGGTTTTTATAGCATCCTGCGAAAAAGTACCCCTTCTCATGTGATCTGCCACTCTCCCGGGGGTACCAACAAGGATTGCGGGAGGATGCTGAAGCTCAGCTTTATCCTTGGAAAAAGCACGTCCTCCATACACCGCATTGGCTTTATAGCCCGATCCCATTTCCCTGGCCACCTGCTCTATTTGTATGGCAAGCTCTCTTGAAGGCACCAGAATCAATGCCTGCACTCCCGCTGTTTCGGGATCAAGTTCATTTAGCAACGGCAACAGGAAACCCAGGGTTTTTCCGGTCCCCGTTGGTGAAAGCAATATGACATCATTGCTGGAGCTGATAACCTCTTGAGCTTCTATTTGCATAGGGTTTAGCTCCCTTATGCCTAGTTTTTCCAGGATCTGGTCCTGGTCTTTAATATTTTTCTGCATCCGGCAAAAATACGGTTAATAATACATTATCCAGTAAAGCTTCTTTCCTGTTTATTTCACGCAAAAGCAATCATTCGATCATTCCTTCAGTTTTAAACCAGTTTACCGCCTCCTGTATACCGTACTCAATTGGCTCAAAGTGGATCCCAAGTTCCTTTTTTGCCCTGGAATTATCATAGTAATTTTCGGTACAGAGAATTCTCATATTGTTGAGGCTATAAGGGGTTTTTAGGTTAAACAACCGTGGGATTTTTGATATATACCCCACGCCCTTTAGAATCGGACCGGGGACAGGAACGAGATAATTAGGTTTTCCGGTTACCAGACTCAAACGATTGAAAAACTCCCCATAGGTTAGATTTTCCCCTGTTAAAAGATATACTCCCCTGTTCCTTCCTTTTTCCAGAACTGCTAAAATCCCCCTGGCTACGTCTTTCGTATTGACAAAATTCTTACCTCCAGGAGGATGAAAAACCATTTTTTTATCATATCCCATGAGAATGATCCTTCCTGAGCCGGGTTTTGCATCATGAGCCCCTATCATAAAACTGGGATTTACAATAGAAACTTCAATGTATTCAGTAAATAGATCGATGAGCTTTTGTGCGTGTATCTTGCTCCTGGCATAGAGGGATTCCGTAAATGGGGCCCGGGGTTCAATTTCTTCGGTTCCGGGATCATCCTTGCTTCCATGCCCAATCGTATTGGCAGAGCTCACATAGACCACTTTTTTGAGCTTGTTTTTCACAGCTGCATCCAGCAGGTTTTGGGTGCCAATAACGTTTACCTCATGATATGGGGCATAGGTAATGTGCTCGGGAGCGGTTAAAGCAGCCGTATGTACCAGAAAATCACAGCCTTTCACCACCTCCTGGACTTTCTTCCTATTTCTAATATCCCCTTCGTGAAGCTCGACTAAAGGATGCGGCTTCAATTGGTATTTCTGCTTATTGCGAAGCATGGCCTTAACTTCATAACCTTCATCAATTAAAAGGCTTATGGTGTGGGAGGCCAGCATTCCGTTTGCACCTGTAACAAGAACCTTCATTGTTGCGCCGCATTAATTTCATTTTTAAAGACATTATGAAAGATAGCCATTTTTATTCCGGTAGGGAGATTAAGCAGCACCAGGCTTAACCGGTGTTTCCAGTCCAGTTTGATAACCTGGTCTCCCCTAAACATTTTTTCCAGTGAAAGAGCCGCCACCTGTGTAGGGGTTACATTCAGCATCCTGGTCCAGGGACTAAGTTGCTTCATACGTTCTGCTATCTGGCCATTTGTGCGCATGGGACCGGGATTCACTACACTAAAAAAGACACCTGACCCTGAGTATTCCTGCTGCAGTCCTCTGGTAAAACTATGAATAAAAGCTTTGGAAGCAGGGTAAACCGTTTTAAAGGGCATGGGACTCAAGGCAGCGAGGCTGGCTACGTTTAAAACATAAGCAGTACCAGTTTGCCGGAGGAGGTTAGGGAGTAATTGCCGGGTCATTAGAGTGGTTGCTCTTACATTTAATTGGATCATTCGATCCAACATCTGCATATCTGAATTAAGAAAATGGGAATTCCCTCCTACTCCGGCATTGTTGATTAGAATACTGACCGAAAAACTGGTATTGACCCATTGGGTAAGTTTAACGATATTCTTCTTTCTGGTGAGATCTGTTTCATAAGGGACAACGTCAATACCTTCGCCAGATATCTCTACTGCAAGCCCCCGAAGATTTTCTCCCGGCAGGCTGACGAGTATGAGGTTGGTCTTACGTTTGGCCAATTCAAGAGCAAAGGCTTTCCCTAATCCTCTACTTGCCCCGGTCACCAGCGCATAAGGTTTGGTTGTCTCCATATTCTGTCAAATCTTTTTGATAAGGCCTAAAAGAATTTTTACTTTTTCACCCATTCTCTGGCTGCTTTCTTATCCTCGAAAGAGAAAGATTTTAAATCGATTCCGGGTACCATTTTATACGATAGTTCTGCAAGGTTTTTCATCCAGCTTTTGTCTGTTACCAAAGCGATCTTTTTGATCTTCTCCATAAGCTCGGGCATGTTCTGAAAGTAAAATTTTATATCCTCCCATACAGCTTTTGCTTCCATTCCTTCTATACTATGCATCTCCAGGTAAAGATTAAAATTGTCCCTGGTCTTCAATTCGGGTACAAATTCTGCCATAGCATCTTCAAAAGCTTTTTTACTAAAATCTCCTTCCCAGCTGAAAGCCAGGACCCTGTCATCTGAAAAATCCAGTTTATGTAACATATTTTTTGTTTTAAATGTTCCTATTATTTCATTGGTAACCTTCAGGGAACAATGACAATCTTTCCTGTTGTATGTAAGGTCTCGATCTGTTCCAGTGCTTGTGCAGTTTCATCCAGGCTGTATGCTTTGGTGAGCTCCACTTTCAGCCTTCCTTCATCTGCCAGTTCTTTTAAATGTTCCAGATGCCTGGAATTGGGCTCCACGAAGACAAACCTAAAAGGTATATCCTCATCGATATCTTCTCCCCGGCTTTT
>JBEPWW010000066.1:0-10784 GCA_041642215.1 Salinimicrobium sp.
CGAGACTCGAACTCGCGACCCCCTGCGTGACAGGCAGGTATTCTAACCAACTGAACTACCAGACCGTTGCTTTATTGCGAGTGCAAATATACAGCACATTTTCACTTTGACAAACCTTTTTTGAAACTTTTTTTCATCTATTTTCACCCTCCCTAGACAAACTTTTGACGTTCAATCATATAAGTGGAAATAATTTTATTGAAATTTTCATTGACATCAGCCATCACATATTTGATACCGTATTGGGCACACTTCAGCCTTAGCGTATCGAAGTATTCTGTTACCAGCTCCCGGTAGCTCTCCCTGATGTTATCGGCATACAGATCCACCTTTTCCCCGGTTTCCACATCGGTAAACCTGCGGGGCCGGTTATCAAAGTCAAAGGCGTATTCCTTTTCCTTATCGACCACATGGAACAATACCAGTTCGTGCTTATTGTATTTCAGGTGCCGCAGGGCTTCAAATAACTTCTCCTCCTCCACCTCTGCCTGAAACATGTCTGAAAATAAAAAAATGAGAGAGCGGCGGTTAAGCTTCTCCGCGATCTGGTGTAAATAGGTAAAGGTATCGGTTTGGTGAGCTCCCCCGGGGGAAGTGGCTGTAGCCTCCAGGTGGTGGAGAAGCATTTGATGATGCCGCTCGCTCCCTTTTTCAGGGGCATAATACTCATAGGAGTCACTGTAGATGCTTAAACCCACCGCATCCCGCTGCTTTTTGAGGATATGCATGAAACAGGCCGAAGCCAGCACAGAAAACCCGATCTTATTGAGGGAACCTATCCCAAGACGTTTCTTCAATGGAAAATGCATGGAAGCCGAATTATCTATGATCAAATGACAACGTAAATTGGTCTCCTCTTCATACCGCCGGGTATAGAGCTTGTCTGTCCTGGCATAAAGCTTCCAGTCAATATGCCGGGTACTCTCCCCATTGTTGTAGGTTTTATGTTCTGCAAATTCTGCAGAGAAGCCGTGAAACGGACTTTTATGAAGTCCCGATATGAAACCTTCCACTACCTGCTTCGCCAGTAGTTCGAGATGTACAAACCCCTCTGTTTCGTGTATTTGCTCCTGCAGATCCATATATCCGTTTCCTCAAGTCTTCTAAAATAATGATTTCCTGAAAAAGAATGCCGGTGAATTTCAGGCTTTTTGGAAATCTTCTCTCTATAGATGCCTAACTTCTTAAATAGCACAAAAACAACAGGCCCGGAAATATACATTCCCGGGCCTGTCTGTAGATTATTTTTTATCCACTATAAAAGTGCATCCAATGCTTCTGCATAGGTATTCTTAGGCGCTACTCCTACCTGTCTTCCTACTACTTCTCCATTCTGAAAGATCAAAACGGTAGGGATATTGCGTACTCCGTATTTCGCAGCAAATTCCTGATTGGCATCTACGTCCAGTTTACCAACCACTGCTTTTCCTTCATAATCTTTACTAATATCATCTATGATAGGACCTACCATTCTACAGGGGCCACACCAGGCTGCCCAAAAATCTACCATCACAGGTTTGTCACTTTTCAAAACCTGTTCCTCAAAATTCGCATCGGTTATCTCTAAAGCCATAATTTCTCTTTTTTTTGATTCATATTGTGATTATAATGTAAAAATAGTCAAATATTTTACCAAACCTTACACAGGCTGCATTAGATTTAACTATCCATCTATTGTATGGCTTTATTAGCAAAGAACAAGGTTCTCCCCTGGACGGTCGCTCTATATGTGCAGTTAGCCGTATTGTCCACAGATCTACGGCATCTAAAAAGAAGAAAATTTAGGTTTATCAATAAGCTATGGATCAGCTCTTTCCTGAAATATGTAGGAATTTTCTTATGAATTAAGCGGCCGATCGGGTGGTTCAACAAATATATAAAACCTTGTATCGTTTTGTAGGAAAAAAACGGCAAAAGTTTTCACAATGTAATTAGATTCGCCTCAGAAAAATAAAAAAAGAAACCTAACGAAACATTTTTACCACCAAAAAAAATCTAGAAATTATGCCTGTATTACTTCAACTTTGGAATGAGAAAACAAATGATTTCACTACTATTCAAAAAGCTGTAATTGGCGCCACCGTGGCTTTCATCTTTACCACTTCTTTTTACGCCATGGTATTAATCTCGATGGAAATAGCAGCCAAATAGGCTCAACCACATATAACCTATTTAAGTAGGGGATCCAGCGTACTGGTTCCCCTATTTTGTTGTGTATAACCAGATCACGCTCAATAGAGAATCTTCACAGAAGGTATCGATCTACCCCGTTGATCTTTATCCTGGGACAACTCTTCCTCTCGCTATTTCACTTTTTGCCATTCTTTTTTCAGAAACTCCTACTAAAGAAGACAGGTAGGAAACAACGAGCTGTTTTACCGAAATGCAAGCTGGGTCAGGAACAGGAGCTGGCATAACAAAAGTCTGTTCTCTCACCAGCTTATTTTCACCAATACAAATGTCCAATCTTCACAATACTCCTACATCACTAACTCATACTGTAGGATTTATCCTATTAATTTTTAGTTGTGATGTGTGCTTCAACAAGTATATAAAACAGCCCATCGTTTTGTAGGAAAAAAGCGGCAAAAGTAGTCTCAATTCTCTTAGTTTAGCATCAGAAACAATTAAACAACAGACTTTAACGAAACAATTTTACACCCAAAAAAATCTAGAAATTATGCCAGTATTACTTCAACTTTGGAATGAAAAAACAACAGAATTCAACACTCTACAAAAAGCTGTAATTGGCGCCACCCTGGCTTTTATCTTTACCACTTCTTTTTACGCCATGGTTTTAATCTCAATGGAAATAGCAGCCAGATAGGCTCAACTTTATATAACTCATTTTAAAGAGGGGATCCAGCATATCGGGTCCCCTATTTTGTTTACAACAGCGGGAGTACACTACTCTGCAAAGGTTTCTCAACAGCTATAGGACCACCTCTCTAAACTATGGTTTGCAAAACCGGTGATCTGTCTGTCCCTATTTCCTTTATGCGCTTTTCTTTTCCAGGAACCTCCCGCTGAAGAGGATCCCAAAGTAAAACATCTCAAATCACAAAAGACGATATAAAGATGGAGGCAGGAACAGGATGCCTCACAAATTTCCGCCATACCATCCCGTAAATTTTAATCAGATACAAGTACCTAATTTCCAAAATATTCACTCCACAAAATACATGTATTGTAAGAATTTTCCTGTTAATTTCACAGGTTGTAGTGTGGTTCAACAATTATATAAAACAGTCCATCGTTTTGTAGGAAAAAAGCGGCAAAATTTGTCACAATTCTATTAGTTTAGCATCAGAATAATTTAAAAACCAGAGCTTAACGAAACAAATTTACTCTCAAAAAAACCCTAGAATTATGCCAGTATTACTTCAACTTTGGAAAGAAAAAACAAATGAATTTACAACTGCTCAAAAAGCTGTAATCGGCGCGACGCTCGCGTTCATTTTTACCACCTCTCTATATGCAATGGTATTAATTTCTTTGGAAATAGCGACCAAGTAGATCGTAACCCAATAAAAATTAACGGGGAATCAGGCTTAATCGGCATGTTTCCCCGTTTTTTTTACCTCACCTTTTAATTCAGCTTGTATAATACCTGTTGCTCTTCCAGTTCAGTGAGCAATTCCTGAGAGATCTTCACCTTTTGCTTGCGGCTTGACATATGCAGCTTGATCTCTTCCTTCATCTCATAGATCACGAAGTTTAGTTGGTTATCCCCACTGTGTAGTCTGAAGGTATCTTTCAGCTGTTCGATCTGTTCCTCTTTCAGTTCATCAATATTGAGTTGGATGGTAAGTTTCTTCGCATAAGCGTCCATCACATCATGCAACAGCTGTATAAGGTTGAACTGCAGCCTCGGCTCTCCCTTTTTGCCGGTATCTTTATTTGTCCAGCCTTCTTTCACAAAAATTTTGGCATAAATAAAGGAATTAGGAACCAGGAAATGCCGGTACTTAAGATATTCTTCCCCAAACATCCTGAATTCAAAGGAATCTGAATAATCTTCTATTGTAAAGGCTGCCCAGCCTTTGCCCATTTTGGAGGTGCGATGCTGCACGTCACTTATCACCCCCCCAAAAGAAAGCTCCCTGTTGACTATTTGTTCCAGGTCTCTAAAATCCCCCAGCCTGGCATTGCAGAAAAACTGCATCTCCTTCCTGAAGTCATCGAGCGGATGTCCCGAGAGATAAATACCCACGACTTCTTTCTCCCTTTTGAGCTTTTCCATGGTTCCCCATTCTTCACAAGGCGGCACCACCGGTTCGGGGATCTGCACTTCACTGGCGTCCCCAAAAAGGCTAACCTGGGAGGAATTTTCATTTTCCTGGAATTTCGCCGCATATTTTATGGCTTTTTCCAGGAAGGTGATCCCATCGCCGTCATCGTGGAAGTACTGCGCCCGGTGCGTATCCCCAAACCCGTCAAATCCCCCGGCCAGGGCCAGGTTTTCAAACGCTTTCTTATTCGCTGCCCTAAGATCTATGCGTTTGGCCAGGTCAAAAATGGACCTGTAAGGAGCTTTCTCTTTCCTGTTCTCCACTATGGTCGCTACCGCTCCCGCACCAACTCCTTTGATCGCCCCCATTCCAAATCTTACGGCATAATCTTTATTTACAGAGAACTTATAATAGGATTCATTCACATCTGGCCCCAGCACATCCAACTTCATACGCTTACATTCTTCCATGAAAAAGGTGACCTGCTTGATGTCATTCATGTTATTGGAAAGCACTGCCGCCATGTATTCTGCCGGATAATGGGCCTTAAGGTAGGCTGTTTGATACGCGATCCAGGCATAACAGGTGGAGTGGGATTTATTGAAGGCATAGGCTGCGAAGGCTTCCCAGTCTTTCCAAACCTTTTCAAGGATCTCCCTTGGATGTCCCTTGGCCTCCCCTCCATCAAGAAATTTTGGTTTTAGCTCTTCCAGTAAGGCAAATATTTTCTTCCCCATTGCCTTCCGCAGAACATCGGCTTCACCCTTTGTGAACCCTGCCAGCTTCTGGGAAAGCAACATCACCTGCTCCTGATAGACCGTAATTCCATAGGTCTCCTTCAGGTACTCCTCCATATCGGGCAGGTCATAGGCGATCTCCTCGTCCCCATGTTTTCGCGCGATAAAACTCGGGATGTATTCCATAGGCCCGGGACGGTAAAGGGCATTCATGGCAATAAGATCATCAAAGACCGTAGGTTTCAGGTCCTTCATGTGCTTCTGCATCCCCGGGGATTCATACTGGAAGATCCCTACGGTTTCCCCGCGCTGGAACAGCTCATAGGTCTTCTCGTCATCCAGGGGAAAACTATCGGGGTCCAGGTCAATGCCATGCCTTCCCTTAACGATCTTTACCGTATCCTTTATAAGGGTCAGGGTCTTTAATCCCAGGAAATCCATTTTGAGCAGACCCGCGCTTTCCACTACCGAGTTGTCAAACTGGGTCACGTAAAGATCTGAATCCTTTGCCACCGAGACCGGTACAAAGTTGGTAATATCACTGGGGGTAATGATCACCCCGCAGGCATGGATCCCTGTATTCCTCACCGATCCTTCAAGGATCCTGGCCTGGTTGATGGTCTGCGCCTCCAGGTCATCCCCTTCAGAAATATTCAACAGCTCATAAACCTTTTCCAGCTCTTCTGCCCTAAATTGTTTTTTAAGCTCCTTATCATCTTTCCCAAAGATTTTGGCCAGCTTGGTGTTGGGGATCAATTTGGCGATCCTGTCTGCCTCCATCAGCGGCAAATCGAGCACCCTTGCTGTATCCCTGATGGAAGATTTAGCGGCCATGGTCCCGTAGGTGATGATCTGGGCCACCTGGTTCGCCCCGTATTTATTGATCACGTAATCCATTACGCGGCTACGACCCTCATCATCAAAATCAATATCGATATCGGGCATGCTCACCCTGTCCGGATTAAGGAAACGCTCAAAAAGCAGGTCATACTTGATCGGGTCAATATTGGTGATCCCAAGACAGTAAGCCACCGCACTTCCCGCGGCAGAACCCCTTCCCGGCCCTACTGATACATCCATGTTGCGTGCTTCCCGAATGAAATCCTCCACAATAAGGAAGTACCCTGGATATCCAGTATTCTCAATAACCGAAAGCTCAAAATCCAGCCTTTCCTGAATGGAAGGGGTGATCTCCCCATACCGCTTTTTCGCACCTTCGTAGGTGATATGTTTTAAATAGGCATTTTCCCCGCGTTTCCCCCCGTCTTCCTTATCGGCTTCCACAATAAATTGATCGGGTATGGTGAAGGCCGGCAAGAGTACATCCCGGGCCAGTTCAAAAGGCTCGATCTTGTCCACCACTTCCTGTACATTGGAAATGGCTTCCGGCAGGTCCTTAAACAGGGATTTCATTTCGTCCCCAGACTTGAAATAATATTCGTTGTTGGGGAGTCCATATCGGTACCCCCGGCCCCGTCCAATCGGGGTGGCTTGTTTTTCCCCGTCTTTTACACACAACAGGATATCATGCGCGTTAGCATCTTCCTGCTCACAGTAATAGGTATTATTGGTCGCTACCAGTTTGACCTCATGTTTTTTGGCCAGTTCTACCAGCACGGGGTTCACCCGGTCTTCATCTTCCTGGTTGTGCCGCATCATTTCCACATACAGGTCCTCTCCAAACTGCTCCTTCCACCATAGTAAAGCCTCTTCTGCCTGGTTTTCACCCACATTCAGGATCTTCCCCGGCACTTCCCCGTAGAGGTTACCGGTAAGGACAATAATATCCTCCTTATATTTTTTGATCACCTCCCGGTCAATACGGGGCACGTAATAAAACCCATCTGTATAGGCTATGGAGGACATTTTTGCCAGGTTGTGATATCCTTTCTTATTCTTTGCCAGGAGTACGATCTGGTACCCGTTATCTTTCCTGGACTTATCTTTATGGTTTTCACAAACAAAGAACTCACAGCCAATAATGCCTTTTAGCTCCCTCGCGACCGGCTCCTCATTATTAGCCAGGGCTTCCTCATTTTTAACTTTGACTCCTTTATTATAAATCCCCACCTCTTTCACAAAATGGAATGCCCCCATCATATTGGCATGATCAGTAAGGGCCACGGCCGGCATATTCTTGCTCGCGGCCGCATTTACCAGGTCCTTTATACTTATGGTAGACTGCAGGATGGAAAACTGGCTGTGGTTATGAAGGTGAGAATAGGATACTTCGTCCAGTTTCTCCAGGTTTTCTTCTATCTCTTCGGAAGATATCGCGGTCCCTTCATCCTTCTTAAGCCGTTTTCTTATGGCATCTGAAGCTTTTTTAAGGTTGATATGCTTCAGGCCGATCAATTCAACGGGCTGCGGATTGGCTTCGGAAAAGCTCCTGAAGTAATCGGGCTTCACATCAAGTTCTTCAGCAGTGAATACCTCCCGACGGATCAATTCCAGGAAACACCGGGTAGTCGCCTCCACATCGGCAGTCGCGTTGTGGGCTTCGGCAAAGGGTTCTTCGAAAAGGAATTCGTGCAGCTCGGTCAGGGTAGGCAGTTTAAATTTCCCTCCCCGGCCTCCCGGGATACAGCAAAGCTGCGCAGTAGTCTCGGTACAGGTGTCAAGTACCGGCAATTCCTGAAGGGTGCTGGGCATCCTTACCCTATGATATTCAGCCCCCATGATATTCACATCAAAGCCCACATTTTGTCCTACCACAAATTTGGACCTGTCCAGGGCGATCTGGAATTTTTCCAGCACCTCCTGCAGGGGCACTCCTTTTTCCTGTGCCAGCTCGGTAGAGATCCCGTGTATCTTTTCGGCGTCATAGGGAATATTAAAACCTTCCGGCTGTACCAGGTAGTCCTGATTATCGATGAGCCGCCCCGATTCATCATGCAACTGCCAGGCGATCTGTATACATCGTGGCCAGTTATCAGAATCAGTCAGGGGAGCGTCCCAGCGTTTCGGCAGTCCGGTGGTTTCTGTATCAAAAATCAGGTACATAGAAAGGAGTTTTATAATTCATTCCCTGTTAATTACATGGCAACAACAGGAGAAAAAGCAGCGACAAATCTTCGGTAAAAATAAGGATTATTCTCTGCCTTCCTTCCTAAAGTTTTCAGGATTTATTAACCCCGGAAAATAAAAAAAGCCTCGCAGGTTTCTTACTCCTGCGAGGCTCGAAAGATTGCCCGATCTATCAAACGAACAATCTTGCTTTTGACCGTTAACTAATTAATCAAAAGATGCTTCCAATGCCTTCACTTCCTCAAGGGTCTTTTGAAAGGCATTTTTTTGTTTGATCAGTAAATTCTCTGTGGAAGGAGGAAGTTCCACCTCCTTTATCACTTTATTATAGTCCTCCACAGCGAGCTTCTCCCCTCTTTTTACTTCTTCCAGGACCGCTTCTTCCTTATCACCCGACAGGGCTGCTTTAAGGTTCATCCAGGTACGATGGGCATCGGCCTTTACACTGGATCCCTTCTCGGGCGATTTCCCAAAATTGCGGATCTCCGATTTTAATTCATGTCCAAAATCATATCGCTCCTGCGCCTTGTTCCTGAAAAAGGTCTTTAGGCGTTCATTCTTTACATCATCTGCCGCATTTTTGAACCCTTTTTCTGAATCATAGTTCTTTTCCAGCAAATCATTCAGTCTGTCGGCTATTTCTTCTGAGTACTCCATATTTCCTTTTCATTTAAATTAGCAATTGTTTTTACTGAATGCTGATATTCACATTCAGACAAATATAATGTCTTATCCGATCTAAAACCCCTTATTTAACAGGGTTTAGCACATGTTAACGGCTTTTTAATCTGATTTTAATACCGGGGAGATGCTTTAAAGGAGATGCATTGGAAGAGCAAAAAAGAAAAGTTTGCTAATCCCTTAATTTACAATAAAAAATAATAGTATCTTTGCAGCCTTATTAATAATCGGGGTCGAGCACCCCACAAATTAATTTTTATGCCAGTAAAAATAAGATTACAAAGACACGGTAAAAAAGGAAAGCCTTTTTTCTGGATCGTTGCAGCGGATTCCCGCGCAAAAAGAGATGGTAGATTCCTTGAGAAATTAGGGATTTACAGTCCAACCACCAATCCTGCAACTATCGAGCTGGATGTTGACAGTTCTGTAAAATGGTTACAGAACGGGGCGCAGCCAACCGAGACCGCAAGGGCTATCCTTTCTTACAAAGGTGCTTTACTTAAGAATCACCTTCAGGTGGGAGTAAATAAAGGCGCTTTATCCCAGGAAGATGCAGACAAGAAATTCAATGCATGGCTTGAGGAAAAAGAAGGAAAAGTTGAAGCTAAGAAAGAAGCTTTGACCAAAGAGCAACAGGAAGCAAAAGATAAAGCTCTTGAAGCTGAAAGAGAAGCAAATGCCAAGCGTGAAGCTGAAACTGCCGCTGCCGCACAACCTGTAGTTGAAGAAACAACTGAAGACCAGGAAGCTGCCGCTGCAAATGAAGTAGACCAGGCAACTGCCGAAGAAGCAAAAACTGAAGAAAAACAAGATCAGTCAGGATCTTAAAACACGTTGACTGGCGATGACAAAGGAAGAATGTTTCTATCTTGGAAAGATCGTTAGTAAATTCAGTTTTAAAGGGGAGGTATTGATCAAACTCGATACCGATGAACCCGAAAGTTATCTTGAAATGGAATCAGTTTTCGTCGATTACGACGATAATCTGGTTCCATTTTTTATTGAAAGAAGCAATCTGCAGAAAAGCAATCTGCTGAGAGTGAAATTCGAAGAGGTAGACACAGAAGAGGATGCCGAGGACCTTCTTAAATGTGATGCATACCTGCCTTTAACCCTACTTCCCGAACTTAACGAAGACCAATTCTACTTCCATGAGGTCATTGGTTTTACCGTAGAAGATGAGAACTACGGCACCGTTGGCACCCTTACCGGTATCAATGACACCACCGCACAGGCTCTTTTCGAGATCGAAAAAGACGGGAAACAGATCCTCATCCCCATGAATGATCAATTCCTGCAAAAGGTAGATAAGAAGAACAAGACCATCCATGTGAAGACGCCGGAGGGGTTGATCGAACTTTATCTTTAGTTCAAGGTTTAAGGTTCAACGTTCACGGTCTGAAATTCCACTTAATTCTCACCTGAAATCTTTCGTAATGTCATCCCGACCGAAGCGGAGCGCAGGGAAGGATCTCACTTTCTCATCCTTGAAATTATGCTTAATACCTGCAGCTTGAAATTTAGTATTTGAAATCTCGTGCTTGGTATTTGGCACCCGAAATTTGGTGCTTCTTTCCTTTTGGATTTTGACCTATTTATACAGTAATTTGGCTCTATGAAGAAACCTTTCGAATTCAAACAATTCAGCATTCAGCAGGATCGCACCGCGATGAAAGTGGGTACAGACGGAGTACTGCTTGGCGCCTGGGCATCTTTGGAGCATGATCCACAGTCTATTCTCGATATTGGCACCGGCACCGGAGTAATCTCACTAATGCTGGCGCAGCGAAGTTCTGCCGATCTTATTGATGCATTGGAGATCGATGAAGATGCCTATGAACAGGCCGTGGAGAATTTTGAGAACAGTGATTGGGGAGACAGATTGTTTTGCTATCATGCGGCTTTTGATGAATTCGTGGAAGAGATGCAGGAAGAAGGAATGGAGGAAGATGAAAAATACGACCTCATTATCTCGAATCCCCCATTTTACGCAGATAGCTGTTCTTCCGGTAATTTTCAAAGAGACCAGTCCAGGTTTTCAGACGCACTTCCCTTTGAAGAATTAATAGAAGGGGTTTCCCTGCTCCTTTCCAAAAGAGGGAAATTT
>JBEPWW010000067.1:0-10726 GCA_041642215.1 Salinimicrobium sp.
CGGTTTTCCGTGACATCATCGCACCCAACGAAAAGCTTTATGATTACCTGGAAGATAAGAACATCACCTGGGTAGATGACCTGCCCATAGTCAATACGGCGATCGTTAAAATGCTTCAGAAGTTAAAGCCGGACCAGGAACCTTCCCTTACGAAGCTTTTTAAAAATGCGGAGGATAAGGAATATGCCGTGGAGCTTTTCAGGAAGACCCTCCTGAACAATGACAAACTGGCGGCAGAAATGGAAGGTAAAACCCCCAACTGGGACAAGGAAAGGATTGCTGACCTGGATACGGTTCTTATAAAAATGGCCATTTGTGAATTTCTAAATTTTCCTTCCATACCAGTGAAGGTGACTATTAACGAATATTTAGAAATTGCCAAGGAATACAGTACTCCAAAAAGCAGTATTTTTATTAACGGAATTTTAGACAAGCTCTCTAAGGAATACAAAGAAGTAGGGAAATTGAATAAAATGGGCAGGGGGCTCATGTAATCCGTAATTTTTATTAATTTTATCACTTTTAACCATAAAATTGTATATCATGAAGAAAGGAATCTTATTTATGTCAGTGATTGCTGCAATGGCTTTCACTTCTTGTAAAGACGGTGCTACCGACAAAGTAAAAGCAGAAAATGTAGAAGATGCTGCACAGCGTGATGCCCAGGCAGAAGCGTATCCGACCATTAGTTTTGAGGAAACAGAACATGACTTCGGGACCATTGACCAGGGAACAAATGTTGAACATACCTTTACCTTTACCAATACCGGAGAAGCACCATTGGTAATCACCAATGCTACCAGCTCTTGCGGATGTACCGTTCCAACCTGGACAAAAGAACCGATTGCACCGGGAGAATCTGGTGAGATGTTGGTTAAGTTCAATGGAAGTGGTCAAAACCAGGTCACCAAAACAGTTAACATTACCGCCAATACAGAAAGCGGGAAGGAACAATTAAAAATCAAAGCTTTTGTAAATCCGAAAGAACAATCGTAGTTCCGGAAAGAAAGCAACAAATCATTTATGGATCAAATAGCTCAATTCGCCCCCATTATTTTAATGTTTGTAGTCGTATATTTTTTTATGATACGGCCGCAAATGAAGCGTGCAAAACAAGAAAAACAGTTCGCCTCTGAACTTAAAAGAGGAGACAGGATCGTCACCAAGAGTGGAATGCACGGTAAAATAATCGACTTTAGTGACAAACAAAACGCAGTAATTATTGAAACCGGTGCAGGTAAAATAACTTTCGACAGATCTTCTATTTCCATGGAGATGAGCCGGAAATTAAATGAACCTGTAAAGGAGAAAAAATAAGAGGTCCATATTTTATGGTCCTAAAAAAGGCGATCTTAGAAGGTCGCCTTTTTTTATGTGAAAAAAAATATCCGGGTCTGGACTTTTTGTAAGACCCGGATCCGGCTTCCGAAATCCCCGAATTAATTCCTGTATTTATCGGGTAATCCTATCCCTTGTTTGATCATTGGAAGGACCCTGTGGAGACGGTGTGTTCTGGTTTCCTCTTTCTTCGCCTCAGAGATATATTCGCAGTAGTCCCGGCGTTTCCCGGGAGTTAGTTCCCAGAATGCATTCCTGAGCTCTTCATTCCCGGAATAGGCTACCTCGAGTTCCGGTGGAACTTCGGTGACTATGCCGGCGGGCTTCAGGCGCTTGCCTTGTTTTTCATTTTTCACTGCTTCCAGGATATATTCTCCCAATATTTCTTGCCGGACCGCTTTGGGGCTTTCAAAACGTATTTGACGCAGGGCTTTGGTTTTGTTCTCCTGGGCATTTCTAAGAAGAGAGCTGTCGTCTTTTAACAGCGAACCCTGAAAGAACCATAGCGCATAATGATGTTTGAAGGCGCCTATGCCGGCCACATTTTTCCCGTTCACCATATAAACCGGTACCTCCCACTTAATGGTTTCCTCAAGTCCTGCAGAAAGCAATAGCTCCCGTAAATGAGTGAGGCCGGGTTCCCAGCCGGAGTGAACCTGAATATAGTCGTCTACTGTTCTTACAGTCATGATGCGTGTACGCTTTTTAAGGTGGTGAGAACCTTTTTCAGTTTTTATATTTCGCGGCAGTGAGTTCTGCGATCTTCACGATCACTTCCACAGCCTTTTGCATGCTTTCTACCGGAACATATTCGTATTTGCCGTGGAAATTATGACCACCCGCAAAAATATTAGGGCAGGGGAGGCCCATAAAACTCAGTTGTGCCCCATCAGTTCCTCCCCGAATGGGTTTGATCATGGGTTTGATGTGAAGGGCCTTCATGGCTTCTTCGGCGATATCCACTATTTGCTTCACAGGTTCAACTTTTTCACGCATATTGAAATACTGATCTTTGATCTCGATCTCAATGCAGTCACGCCCGTACTGTCCTGAAATTTCTGAAGCAAGATCCCTCATCATATGTTTTCGCGCCTGGAAATGTTCGCGGTCATGATCCCTGATGATATATTGCAACACGGTCTCCTCCACGTCACCCTTGATGTTGGACAGGTGGAAGAATCCCTGTCGGCCTTCCGTGTGTTCCGGGGTTTCAAGGCGGGGAAGTGAATTGATGTAATCCTGGGCGATTAAAATGCTGTTGATCATTTTGTCCTTCGCATAACCGGGATGTACGCCTTTACCTTTTACTTTAACGGTGGCACCGGCAGCATTGAAATTTTCATACTCCAGCTCCCCAATCTGGCTCCCGTCCATAGTGTATGCCCATTCGGCTCCAAATTTTTCGACATCGAACTTATGTGCCCCCCTGCCAATTTCTTCATCGGGCGTAAAACAAATTCTGATTTTGCCATGTTTCACCTGTGGATTTGCCTGCAGGTATTTCAAGGCCTCCATGATCTCGGTGATGCCGGCCTTGTCATCTGCGCCCAGCAGGGTGGTGCCGTCTGTGGTTATGAGGGTCTGCCCTTTGTACTGGCGCAGATCTTCAAAATAATCAGGGGAAAGGATGATGTTCTTTTCTTTGTTTAGCACGATATCTTTCCCGTCATAATTCTCTATGATCTGGGGGTTGACATTCGTTCCGGAAAAGTCGGGGGTGGTATCAAAATGGGAAATAAACCCAATGACAGGGACCTCATGGTCAACGTTGGAGGGCAGAGTGGCCATGACATACGCATTATCATCCACACTAACCTCCAGGCCCAGTTCCTGTAATTCCTGTACCAGTTTACGGGCAAGATCCCACTGTTTTTCAGTACTGGGAGTAGAATCGCTGTTAGGGTTACTCTGGGTGTCGATCCTCACGTAACTGAGAAATCTGTTTATTATATCCTTTTTATTGGTCATTTTTTACGAATCTTTCCTCAAAATTAGGGATATAATGAGCAGCTACAAAACCTTTTGACTTTACAGCTGCTTATTTTAAGGTTTATTTTACTTTTGCAGAAATACTATCTGTATGTACAAGCATCTAATTAGGCCGATACTGTTCAAATTTGATCCTGAAAAGGTACATCACTTTACCTTTTCTGCACTGCAAAAGTTGTTTCGGGTGCCGGGGATGCCGGCCCTGATCAGGAAGAGGTTTCAACTTGATGATCCGCGTTTAGAGCGGGAGGTGTTCGGACTCAAATTTAAAAATCCGGTTGGGCTTGCGGCAGGATTCGACAAGGACGCGAAGCTTTTTAGAGAGCTGGATTCCTTTGGGTTTGGATTTATAGAGATTGGCACCCTAACCCCCAGGCCCCAGAAGGGAAATGAGAAAAAAAGGCTTTTCCGGTTAAAAGAAGATGAGGCCATTATCAACCGCATGGGGTTCAATAATGGAGGGGTGGCTGAAGCCGTGGAGCGACTTAAGAAGAATAAGAATGTGCTGATTGGGGGGAATATTGGTAAAAATAAAGACACTCCCAATGAACAGGCGGTAGATGACTATTTAATTTGTTTCGATGCGCTCTTCGATCATGTGGACTATTTTGTGGTAAATGTAAGTTCCCCCAATACCCCCAATCTTCGGGAGTTGCAGGATAAGGAGCCGCTCACCCGGCTGCTGAATAGGCTGCAGCAAAGAAATGCAGAAAAAAAGCCCCCCCGACCCATTCTGCTTAAAATAGCCCCTGATCTTACTGACTCACAGTTGCTGGATATCATTGATATCGTTAAGGATACCAAAATTGCCGGGATCATCGCTACCAATACTACTATCTCCAGGGAAGGATTGCAGTCTGAAAACAAAAATGAAACGGGCGGATTGAGTGGGAAACCCCTGAAAGACCGTTCTACAGAGGTCATCAGGTTTCTCTCTGAAAAAAGCGGGGCCGCATTTCCCATTATAGGAGTGGGGGGGATCCATACTGCCCAGGATGCCCTGGAAAAGCTGGAGGCAGGCGCCAGCCTGGTGCAACTGTATACCGGCTTCATTTATGAGGGGCCTCAACTTATTAGACAGATCAATCGCGAGATCCTTAAATCGAATTAAGTGCTGGAGCAGCTTATTCCTTTTTTGACTGCTTCGGTCCTGCTTACGATTTCTCCCGGCCCGGATATTATCTATGTCCTGGTGCAGGGAATGGCGAACGGGAGAAAATACGGGATAGCGACTGCCCTGGGTTTGGTTTCAGGAATTATCGTACATACCAGTCTGGTGGCATTTGGAGTATCGGCGGTGATCAGGGAATCAGAAACCCTCTTTCTTGTAATTAAGATCCTGGGGGCGGCCTACCTCTTCTTTCTCGCAATCCAGGTCTTAAGGAGTGAATCGGGTATTGAAATGAATGCTTCAAAAGCCGAAAAAAAGGGCCTGTTCTCCCTTTATAGAAAAGGTTTTTTAATGAATGTGCTCAACCCGAAAGTAGCTATCTTTTTTCTGGCTTTCTTCCCCGGATTTCTTTGGGAGCCACAAGGGAATTTACTACTGCAGTTCTACACCCTTGGATTTCTTTTCATGCTGCAGGCCTTCTTTATCTTTTCTCTGGTCGCTGTACTGGCGGGTAAGATCTCCTGGTATCTCCGGAAACATCCTTCTTCGGGAATGGTATTTAAATGGCTGCAGGTTCTGGTATTTGTTGGTATTGGTATTTTTATCCTGGTTTGATTAATTAAAAGCCTGACTTTTTGAGCAGGGAATGATCTCCTGAAAGACAGGATGAATTCCTTCCCGGGAAGGATTGTTATTGCATTTTAGGATTTCTTCTAAAATGCTATATTTGGAGCTATGGGGAAAATTAAAATAATTGAATGTCCGCGGGACGCTATGCAGGGAATTAAGATGTTCATCCCAACCGAAAAAAAGGTGCAGTATATCCAATCTCTACTGCGTTGCGGGTTTGATACCATTGACTTTGGTAGTTTTGTGTCCCCAAAAGCCATTCCTCAAATGGCTGATACGGCTGAAGTGCTGTCCCGGCTGGATCTTTCCGGCACAAAAAGCAAACTGCTGGCTATTGTAGCCAATACACGGGGTGCCACTGATGCCGCTATGCATCCTGAAATTGATTACCTGGGGTATCCTTTTTCCATTTCTGAAAACTTCCAGATGCGAAATACCCACAAGACCATAGCCCAGTCTGTGGAAACCCTGCGGGAAATTTTGGATATAGCCAAAAAAAACGAGAAGGAAGTAGTGGCTTACCTCTCTATGGGTTTTGGTAATCCTTATGGAGATCCCTGGGATGTGGAGGTCGTGGGGGAGTGGACAGAAAAATTGTCGGCAATGGGGGTGAAGATCCTATCCCTTTCCGATACCATTGGGAGCTCCACCCCGGAGATCATCCGCTATCTTTTTTCCAATCTCATTCCGAAATATCCCGAAATAGAATTTGGCGCTCATTTGCATACGACCCCTTCCAGTTGGTATGAAAAAGTGGATGCGGCGTATCAGGCGGGATGTACAAGATTTGACGGGGCCATACAGGGATTTGGCGGTTGTCCTATGGCCAAAGATGAGCTAACAGGGAATATGCCCACAGAAAAAGTGTTGTCCTACTTTACCTCAAAAAAAGCAGAAACCGGCGTTCGGATGATGAGCTTTGAATCTGCCCATAACGAAGCTTCCAAAATATTTACGGCATATCATTAGTGGTGTCGATAGTTGAGGCAGGGTCTATTAGCAACTTCTATTTAAAATTAATCTAAATAAGCTTTGTTAAAAAGAAGACAGTGATATATATTTGCTCCGAAAATTATTTTTAACAAGTCTAAATAAGAAAAAAAATGAAAAAAGTACTCTTTACAGTGCTTGCTGGAAGTTTAGCCTTATCATCCTGTTCTCTGGATGATGACTCGGTGTCTCAAAATCCTATTGATGTTCCTCAGAACTATGTTTTCGATAGAAATGGGGAATCAACAGTATCCTACGGTGGTCAGACTACCCGTTTGGAGATGGTAAAAGAGATTAAAAATTCGTTCAATGATTTTGAAAGTGCTACAGAAGAAAGCCTTTCTAACATGTACTCTAATCAAAACGATCCTTTTTCAGAGTCTTCTTTGAACGAGTCCGGTAAAAGTGTCAAAAGCAAAGTTGCGGCGTCTAAGCTGTACTTTGGTGGCAATACGGCAAAATCGAATGAGCTTAAAAACGATTTTGAAGCTTATATAGCCGAGCAGGTAAATGTTGTTTTCCCGAATCGAAATAATATGGCAGAAGCCGGGGTAGCAGGGCAAATAGCAGATGGAGACGGCGTTCGCTATGTCAATGAGAAGGGGCTTGAAATGGATCAGGCTTTTGCTAAAGGGCTTATAGGAGGATTGGTGGTTGACCAAATGCTCAACAACTATCTTTCTCTGGAGGTGCTTGATGAAGGCGATAACGTTCTTAAAAATAATGAAGGTATCCTGGAGGATGGAAAGAAGTACACTACGATGGAACATAAGTGGGACGAAGCCTACGGTTATCTGTATGGGGATCCGGTCATTCCAACAAGCGAACCCAACACTGCTTTGGGTAGCAGCGGGGATATTTTGCTTTTCAACTATCTTGGAAAAGTCGAAGCCGACAATGACTTTAAAGGGATCGCAGATAATATTTTCCAGGCTTTTAAAACAGGTAGAGCTGCTATAGTGGCTGGGGATTATGAATTGCGTAACCAGCAAATCGCCATTATAAGGGCAAATGTTTCCGCCATTATAGCTGTACGATCCATTTATTACATGCAAAAAGGTAAGAGGCAAATGGAGGCCGGGAATACAGGAAGTGCGTTTCACCAGCTATCTGAAGGTTATGGATTTCTCTATAGTCTGAGGTTTACTCATGACCCGTTAACCGGTGAGCCGTATTTTTCGGGAGAGGATGTGGAAGCTGTTCTTGATCAATTAATGACAGGAAATGGTTTCTGGGATGTGGATGCTCAAACCCTGGATTTTATTTCTGAAACCATCGCAAGCCGATTTGGTATTACAGTTGCACAGGCAGCTGAATAATGCGCTAAAATATAATAAAAGGGCTGTGCAGTTACAGCCCTTTTTATAATTCTAAAAACTATGAGATCTCTTAAGCTCTTTTTTCTTCTTAGTGTAGGATTTTTTATTTCCTGTACTTCAGATGATGATGACAGCCGGCGTGTGGATTCCTTTGATAGAGGCGCCATGCTTGCAAACTGGGCAGATAATATTATTATTCCCTCATTTGAGAATTTTGTAGGGTTCACCAACAACCTGGAGGACAAAACCAGGGAGTTTGCTGCCAGTCCTTCAGAAGCTTCCCTGGAAGAGTTGAGGGATGCCTACCGGAAAAGCTATATTGAATATCAGACGGTAGGACTTTATGAGGTAGGAACAGCGGCTATGTATTACCGCAATTTCCTGAACACTTATCCTGTTAATGTGGATGCGGTTGGCAGTAAGATTGAAACCGGTGACTATAACCTGGAGCTGCCTTCTTCATATGCAGAGCAGGGTTTTCCCGCCCTGGATTTCTTGCTCTACGGTCTGGCCGAAACCGATGCGGAGATCCTGGAATTCTATACCAGTGATCCCAATGCAGCTACCTACAGGCAGTACCTTACAGACGTTTCTGAAAGGATCAATGTCCTGACCAAAAATGTCCTGGCAGACTGGCAAAATTCGTTCCGGGACACTTTTGTGGCCAACACCAGCGCATCAACTACCGGGTCTGTGAACATTTTTACGAATGATTTTGTAATGTATTACGAAACCTTCCTGCGGTCGGGAAAAATTGGTATTCCCGCAGGAGCATTCACCGGAGATCCTGTGCCCCAGAATGTGGAAGCCAGATTTTCTGGGGATCTTTCCAAATCTTTATACCTGAAAGCTCTCGAAACCGTACAGGATTTCTTTAACGGCTCGCATTTTAACAGCAATGAACAGGGATTGAGCTATAAACAGTACCTGGATCATCTGAATATCGTTAAAGCTGGGGAAGATCTGAGTGGACTTGTCAACACGAATTTTGACCAGATTAGACAACAGGCCTCAAACCTGGATCCTAATTTTGTTGCCCAGGTACAGAACGATAACTCAAAGATGCTTAATGCCTTTGATCTCCTGCAAAAAAATGTGGTACTCTTAAAAGTAGACATGTTGCAGGCACTATCCATTAGTGTTGATTACGTGGACAGTGACGGGGATTAACCTGGTTTTTAAAATGCACAATGAGGGTCTCACTGTCAAAATATCTAAATAAGACTACGGAAGCCGCCCCGCTTGCGGTTTTCCGTATTCTTTTTGGTTTGATGATGTTTATAAGCATCGTCCGGTTCTGGCTTAACGGGTGGATCGAAAAACTCTATCTTTCCCCTAAATTCTTCTTTTCCTACTATGGGTTTGAATGGGTGAAACCTTTAGGTGATTTTACGTACCTTATTTTTATAGTGTGCGCCCTGGCAGCCTTATTCATAGCTTTAGGTTACCGATACAGGCTTGCAGCCATCACTTTTTTTCTAAGCTTTACCTATATTGAGTTAATGGATAAAACCACCTATCTCAATCATTACTATTTTATCAGTATTCTTGCTTTTCTTCTTATTTTTCTTCCTGCAAACGCATATTTTTCCATAGATGCCCGGAAAAATTCCCGACTTGCCTTTCAGGAAATACCGCGCTGGAGCATTGACAGTTTAAAGCTGCTTCTTGGACTGGTCTATTTTTATGCAGGGCTGGCCAAGATAAATTCAGACTGGCTGCTAAAAGCCATGCCGCTTAAGATATGGTTGCCGGCCAAATATGACCTTCCTGGGTTAGGGGGGCTCCTGCAGCAGGAATGGGTCCACTATTTCTTTAGCTGGAGTGGGATGTTGTATGACCTGGCCATTCCCTTTTTATTGCTGTACCGCCGCACCCGACTATTTGGTTTCGTTCTGGTCGTCCTGTTCCATGTGACTACAAGGATCTTGTTTCCCATTGGGATGTTTCCTTATATCATGATCGTAAGCTCCCTTATCTTTTTCAGCCCGCAGCTCCACCACAGGATCCTGGGGATTTTATCGGCAATTTTCGGTATTGCAAAAGATAAATTTGACAACGGCAGGACCCTGATCTACCGTTCCTTGCAGAAAAAGCTGATCCTGGCATTTTTCACCTTGTTTTTTCTCATTCAACTTCTGTTCCCGTGGCGTTATTTGCTCTATCCGGGAGAACTTTTTTGGACAGAAGAAGGCTTTAGGTTTTCCTGGCGTGTCATGCTGATGGAAAAAGCGGGTTATGCCCAGTTCAAGATCGTGAATGGAAATACCGGGAGGTGGTTTTATGTGAGAAATTCTGATTTTCTGACTCCCTTTCAGGAAAAGCAGATGGCTACCCAACCCGATTTTATGTTGGAGTACGCCCGCTTCCTGGCCGATCATTTTGAGAAAGACGGTCATGAGGATATAGAGGTTTACGTAGATAGTCACGTAGCTCTAAATGGCAGAAGAAGCACCCCTTATATCAACCCCGAGATCAATCTGCTCGATCATCAGGATTCTTTCGAACCAAAAACTTTCTTATTACCCTTCCATGGCACAATCAAAGGTCTTTAGCATACTCTTCTTTTTTTTACTGGGCAGCCTTCAGGCTCAACACATGTTATCAGGGAAAATAGTTTCGGCAGAAGACGGCAGGGTGGTCCCGGAGGCCGAGATATATAACCGTACAACGGGAGAACTGGTAGCGACAGATCATGCAGGAGAATTCAGGTTCAGTCCGGTTTCCGCAGGACAGCATGAGCTAACCGTTTTTAGTTTCGAGTTTGAAGTTATGGAACTTTCAATAGAGGTTCCTTTTGAGGAACCTTTGGTTATTGAATTATCCCCCCTGGCCGAAAGCCTTTCTGAGGTGGTGCTTGTTGAACGCAGGAAAAAATTATTTGCCTTGCGAAATCTTAAAAAGGTTGAAGGAACGGCGATCTATGCGGGCAAGAAGAGCGAAGTGGTGCTGGTTGACGAATTAACAGGGAACCTGGCGGCCAACAACGCGCGGCAGATCTACAGCCGTATTGCCGGCCTCAATATTTATGATAACGGGGATGCCGGCTTGCAGTTAAACATAGGCGGCCGTGGACTGGACCCTAACAGGACCCAGAACTTCAATACCCGTCAAAATGATTACGATATATCTGCAGATGTGCTGGGATATCCGGAAAGTTACTACACCCCACCGGCAGAAGCCTTGCGGGAGATCCAGATAGTGAGAGGGGCAGCTTCCCTTCAATATGGCACTCAATTTGGCGGCCTGATCAATTTCAAAATGAAAAACCCCTCTTATAAGAAGTTTGAGCTTATTTCCAGACAATCTATTGGTTCCTATAATCTGTTTACCAGTTTCAACAGTATAA
>JBEPWW010000068.1:0-10716 GCA_041642215.1 Salinimicrobium sp.
ATCTAAAGTAAAGAAATGACTTTAATAAAATCAATTTCCGGAATACGTGGAACCATAGGTGGAAAACCTTCAGAAAATTTAACTCCCATAGATGCTGTAAAGTTTGCGGCGGCCTATGGAAGCTGGCTTAAAAAAAACCATGAGGAGCAATATACCAAAGTGGTGGTTGGAAGAGATGCCAGGATTTCTGGTGAAATGATCCAACAACTGGTGATGAACACCCTTACCGGGTTGGGAATAGATGTGGTAGACCTGGGACTCTCTACCACCCCTACAGTAGAGGTGGCGGTGCCCCTGGAAAAGGCCCAGGGAGGAATAATTTTAACGGCCAGTCATAATCCGAAGCAATGGAACGCCTTAAAGCTTCTTAATGACAAAGGAGAATTTTTAAGTGGGGCAGAAGGAGCTGAGATCCTGGAGATTGCAGAAAAAGCCGATTTTGAGTTCGCAGAAGTAGACTCTCTGGGTAACATTGAAACAGCAGGTCATTATATTGATACGCATATTGAAGAGGTTATGATGCTGCCATTAGTGGATGCGAAAAAAGTCTCTGAAGCTAATTTCACAGTAGCGGTTGATGGCGTCAATTCAACAGGAGGTATAGCGATCCCTAAATTACTGAAGAGGCTGGGAGTAAACGTCATTCCTCTATACTGTGAGCCTACCGGTCATTTTCCCCATAACCCGGAACCCCTAAAGGAACACCTTACAGAGATCTGTGATCTGGTAAAAAAAGAACAGGCAGATCTGGGAATAGTGGTGGACCCTGATGTAGATCGCCTGGCTTTTATATCAGAAGACGGGGAAATGTTCGGGGAAGAATATACCCTGGTTGCCTGTGCTGATTATGTATTGGGTAAAACTCCCGGGAATACGGTGAGCAACCTTTCTTCCTCCCGCGCCCTTAGAGATATTACAGAAAAGCATGGAGGTAGTTACCAGGCCAGTGCTGTTGGCGAGGTCAATGTTGTGCAGCTAATGAAAGACACTAATGCCGTCATTGGAGGAGAAGGTAACGGGGGGATCATTTATCCCGAATCCCATTACGGAAGAGATAGTCTGGTGGGGGTTGCCCTTTTTCTTACTTTTTTAGCAGAGAAGAAAATGAAGGTTTCGGCCCTTAGAAAAACCTATCCGTCCTATTTCATGAGTAAAAATAAGATTGAGCTTACACCGGAACTCGATGTGGATGGGATCCTCAAAAAAATTGAGGAGCGATATTCAGAAGAAGATGTTTCGACGGTGGACGGTGTGAAGATCGATTTTGAAAATCACTGGGTACATTTGAGAAAATCCAATACAGAACCCATCATCAGGATCTATACTGAGGCCAGATCCCAAAAAGAAGCAAATGATATCGCCCGGGATATGATGGAGGAGATCAAAGGGGTTGCCAGACTTACCTAATAGAAATTCTAAAATATAGTGGCCTTCGAAGAGATGGGAGCATCGCGGTGTTTCCATCTTTTGTGGGTCCATAGATAATATTCAGGTGCTGCTTTTATCTGGTTTTCCAGTTTTTGGAAGTAGGATTTGGTGATGGCGAAATCTTCCATGGTGGCGGGGTCATAAGAAATGGTTTCAAAGGTAGCTTGATAATAGCCTCTTTTTATTTTTTCCACCTTAAGGTAAACCACTGCCATATTTAATTTTCGAGAGAGTTCTTCTGTCCCCATGAAAACCGGAACTTTAATTCCCATAAAGTCTGTCCAGGCTTTCGCCCGGTTTAATTTGGGCGATTGATCGGCAATCATTGCATAGACCCCCTTTATTCCTTTTTGTTCATTCTGGGTGACGGTTTGAGTCGCTTTTGTTGTGGAGATCAGCACCCCATCATATCGTCCTCTAATATCTTTAGCTAATTTGTCAAAATGCCTATTTTTGATCTTCTTATAGATCCCGAAACCTCTATAATCCAAGCCATATAACTGCAGGGCGTTCATCCACTCGTAACTGGCATAATGACCACAAGCAAGAATAATGCTTTTATTCATCTTCCGGATCTTTTCTATTTCCTCAACATTAGTAAAGGCAAATCTCCTTTTGAGTTCTTCATTGGAGATTGAAATGCTCTTAATCATTTCAAGAAACATGTCTACCATGTGCCGGTAAAACTTCTTTTCGATCTTTTTAATTTCTTCGGAAGTCTTTCCTGGAAAAACCAGTTGCAGGTTATGGGTGACCGTTCCGCGTCTGTATCCAACCAGTCTGTATACCACGAAGTAAACCAGATCTGAAACCAGATAAAAAAGAGGGAAAGGTAATATAGAGATCAGCCAGAGAAGGGGGTAGGCCAGCCAGAAAACTAGTCGCTGCATGAACAAATTTTAGGCAAATATATGCTATATTTGGCACTAAACAGAAGCATATATGGGAGATTTAAACTTGGTGACCATTATCATAATAGCCGCCAACGTGATCATGTCATTTAAAGGATTTAAAGATCATTCTTTTTTTGAGAAATATAAATTCAATACAGGAGCCGTAAAGAAAGGGGAGAAGATCAGGATCTTTTCATCTGGTTTTCTTCATGTGGATACCTCTCATTTATTCCTGAATATGCTTACCCTGTACTTCTTTGCCGATGTAGTGATCCACTCTCTTGGCAGTTTGGGGTTCTTGTTGGTTTATGTTGCCAGTTTGTTTCTAGGCAATTATCTTTCTTATTACTTCCATAAAAAGGAGTATAACTATAATGCTGTTGGAGCCAGCGGTGCAGTTTCCGGGATCATTTATGCCGCCATTCTTTTATATCCCGATATGAGCCTTTATTTGTTCTTTATTCCCATCCCCATTCCTGCTTATGTTTTTGGTGTGGGTTATATGCTGTATTCGATCTATGGGATGAAGAGGCAAATAGGTAATATTGGACATGATGCCCATTTTGGCGGGGCAGTGGGAGGCTATATATTGACTCTTGCCCTTGCTCCATGGATTTTTTCAGAACATTTACTGATGGTGATTTTACTGGCGGGCCCAATTATTCTTTTATTTTTCCTACAGAAATCTGGTAGGATTGGGTAAATGGCATTAGAATTGCATCGCTCATACCAAAATCTTCTTATTTATGAAAAAATTATTATTTATTTTTGCAATTTTAACTTCTGTCGTGAGTTTTTCTCAGGAAGCATCACTACAGGTTGTTGAAGTTACCGGCAACGGTGTTGTAAAAGTTGTTCCAGACCAGGTGGTAATTCAATCCAGAATAGAACACATGGGAGAATCGGCTGCTGAAGTTAAAGCGCAAAACGATGAAGTGGTTGATAGGATCATAAATTATTTGAGGTCACAAAGGATTCCTTCCAGTCAATTCCGTACCGAATATATCCGCCTGAATAAAGAACAAAATCATAGAACCGGAAAAACAGGCTTTTCTGCAAATCAGGCGATCTCGATTGAGTTAAATGATCTCGATAGTTACGAAACCATTATGGGCGGGTTACTTGAAGCGGGGTTGAACAGGATTGACGGGGTGCAGTTTCGATCTTCCCGAAAAGAAGAACTGCAAAGTATGGCCAGGAGGGAAGCTGTTTTGGATGCACGGGAAAAAGCAGGTGAACTCGCAGAAGCACTCGATCAGGAAATAGGCAAAGCGCAACGAATAACCGAAGTGGAAACCGGAAATTTCCAGCCTGTGTATCGTACCATGGAAATGCAGGCAGATATGAGCGACCGGGAAACAATCGCTCCGGGGGAAATGGAGATAAACATCAAGGTAAACGTGAGATTTGAGTTGAAATAACTACGTTCGTAAAAGAAATCAAAAAAAAAGAGGCTGTCCCCAAAGGACAGCCTCTTGAATTTATCTTAGTAGCTTACTACTCCGTATCCAGTATTTCTGCTACTTTTCTTCCCAGTGCATCTCCTCTTAAATCTTTTGCCACTATGACTCCGTCTTCATCAAGAAGGAAGGCGGCGGGTATGCCTCTAATTCCATATTGAGCGGCTATAGGATCCTGCCAAAACATAAGGTTGGAGATATGGTTCCACTCCCCAAGATTATCGTCTGCAATTGCCTGCTCCCATTTATCCTTTTGTCCCGGACGGTCTAATGAAACCTGAAGGATATTGAAACCTTTGTCGTGGTATTTTTTGTATACTTCCACAATATTAGGATTTTCCACCCGGCAGGGTTTGCACCAGGAAGCCCAGAAATCTACCAGGGTTACCTTCCCTAGCACGTCATTCAATGACAGTTCTTCCCCTTCCGGAGTGGGCGCGCTAAAATTGGGAGCTTTGCTGCCAACGTCCACTAAACTCATATTCTCTAAATTACGACCTAAAGGCTTTCCTAGTGATGACTGCTGCATTTCTGGCGAAAGGCTGTCAAAAAGCTCCTTAAGCTCAGCAGTGGAGTACATCTGGGTATTCATCATGTCCTGAAGTACCATTACAGAAACTATGGAGTTTGGATTTTCCTCTACGAGCTTTTGTTTAAACTGTTTGTCTCTTTCTGCTACTTCCTGTTGTTGCTGTTGCAATTGAGAAAGGCGCTCTGTATCCTGGTTCATATAGGCCTCCCTCATGGAGTTGCCCATCTGGTTCATTTCCCGATTGGTGTTCCTGATCTCCTCAAGATAAGAATAAAGGATCCTGTTGTCTTCCCCGCCGCTCACAGAAGATGCTGAAATGCTGTCGGCATAAATGGTGAAATCCATAGGAGTGTTATCGGCAATGTATAACACATTCCCCCGGGTTCCTTCAAGGCTTAAAAAACTAATGGCCGGTTCATCTTTTTCCGGTAGATCCAGTTCAAATTTCCCGTCAACAACTTCTACAGTATCCACGGGTACAGCTTGAGTGTTGCTTTCATTTAGTTCAGAGACATATATTTTTTGCCCATTTGAAGCATTCTCAACGGTTCCCCGAATGAGATAATCTTTCTCGTTATCATCTTCGCAGGAAGCAAAAATGGCAAGGAATGCCAAAGCAAATATTTTTCGCATAATTCTTCGTTTTGTGCAAAAATAAGGAACTGGGGCCATTTGCGCCTTCCAATTGTATAAAATATTGTTAATAAGCCCTTAGGTCGGGCTATAGCGCATAAAATAATTTATTTTTAAAATATGAAGAAGCAGAAAAACTTCCCCCTGGACATAAAAGTAAGCTTTCATAAAATTGTGGAGCAGTACCAAAAACAGCTGGCTGAGGAAAACAGTGAAATATCCCATAGTTACATACAAAATATGCTGGAATATGTATCTTCATTTCCTGCTCTTACGGAAGGCATTGAAGATGCCAAGGAAATCCTTAAGTTTCAGGACCCTATTAAGATCCTCTTAAAGGATCTTTTTCCAGAGATCCTTGCCAACGATGAGATCAAAGCACTTTCTATTCCTTTTCATGATCTTTTATTTAATTCGACGAACAAATTCAGGAATATCCTGGAAGAAGCAGGTGAGGAATACTCCCTCTCCATGCGAAACCTGGATAAAGACCTGGATTATATATTTGGATGTATTTTAATATTAAATGTCTATTATGGATATGATCTTGACTTCTCCAGGCCACTTTATTATGATATCCCCGACAAGAACGGGATCCATCGGCATTACAGGGTAGCTATCAATAATGAATTTGTCGAGATCCTTCCGAAGGAGGACACCAAAGAGATCAGCGACCGGGATGTTGACATTCTTGTGCAGAACATTGAGAATATTAAGCTTTGGAAAGAAATGTTCCCTCCGGGGAGCTGGGTGTTCAAGGGGTTTTCAGTTATCACACTTACAGATGTAACTGTGGATGATGCTATTTCTGATCTTAAAACCACTTTACTGCAACGCAATACTTCAGACGAAGAGGAGGTGAGGAAATTCGAGGAAATCTTTAAGTCCATTTATAAAATTCCTGATCTGCGGGTAGGTTTTACGGTATATAATGAAGAGGATTCTACTTTTGAAAGAATGGGAAAGGGAGCGACCAGTTTTATTCTTCATAAGGAGAAATCGAAAGAATGTAAGGCAGCGATTTGTAAAACTTCCTACCGCACTCTGGTGAAAGAACAAAAAAATTTTACTATATCAGACATTGATACGTACTCTGAAGCGACCTCAGAGAATCTGCTTTCCAGAAACCTAATCGCTCAGGGAGCAAAAAGTGTGATCTTTGCTCCTATAGCAAAGAATAACAAGTTGCTGGCAGTTCTGGAACTGGTATCTAGTAGAAAAAATGAGTTAAACAGCATTAATGCCACCCGACTGGAAGAGGTTTTGCCCTATATAGTTACCGCTGTGGAACGAAATAAATTTGAATTTGAGAATCGAATTAAGGCGGTCATTCAGAATGAATGTACTTCGATTCATCCAAGTGTACTGTGGAAATTTGAAAAAGAGGCGAAGAATTTCATTTATGATTTCGAACAGGATGGACTGGCTTCCTTTAAAGATATCGTCATAGAGGATGTCTATCCGCTTTACGGAGAAATAGACATTGTGGCTTCTTCAGAAGCGCGTAATCTGGCAATTCAGAAAGACCTGTTGTACCAGTTAGGTATTATAAAGGAAATAGTAGGTGAAGCCTATGAAATAGAAAAACTGCCTATTTATGAACAGGTTAAATTCAGGATACAGGAATTCGAGGGGGACCTAAAAGAAAGCCTTAATGCATCCAGTGAACAGAAAGTCTTCAATTTACTGCAGCGGGAGATTGATCCTGTAATGGAACATATTGAAAAACAAAGTCGCGACTTAAGAAAAAAGGTTCAGGAATACAGGCTTAAGATCAATTCAGAAACAGGGATCATTTACAACCATAGGAAACATTATGATGAAGCCGTTCAACAAATTAACCGCACCATGTCGCGTTATATTGATCGCAAACAGGTGCACGCGCAGAATATTTACCCTCATTATTTTGAGAGATATAAAACAGATGGCGTGGAGCATAACATATATATAGGAGCTGCATTGTCACGAGAGAAGGCTTTTGATGAAGTATACCTGTACAATTTACGATTATGGCAGTTGAGTACAATGTGCGAAATGGAGAACCGCTTTTATGAAATTCAGGAAAACATGCCTCTAAAACTAAAAGCAGCCTCTCTTATTTTGGTCTATAACAGTACACTTTCCATCAGGTATCGTATGGATGAGAAGCAGTTCGATGTGGACGGTACATATAACGCACGTTATGAGATCATCAAAAAACGCATTGATAAGGCTTGTATTAAAGACACGGAAGAACGGGTGACCCGAAAAGGAAAAATTGCTATCATTTATTCCCAGCGTAGAGATGAGCGGGAATATTTACGATACATCAAATACCTGCAGGATAAGAAATATCTGGGGCAGAATGTAGAGCTTTTAGAGTTGGAAGATGTTCAGGGGGTAATAGGTTTAAAAGCCATAAGAGTCGATGTGTTATATCATATTAGAGACCATACTGAGGAGCTGGTGATCACCTACGAAGATCTTATGCTGGAATTAAACAAGGTAAAAGGTGATAATGAAACTGAGCACAGAGAGGATGATACCTATCATAAAGATCGTATAGGTAATTCGCAATAAGCGATATTTCCTGTTCAAAACCACCCCGAGCAGATAAAGATCTTTCATGAGCGAGTTGTAAATAAAACCACGGTCATCAATGATTTCATTCATTGCCCATTCAAACTGGTCATAAGGCATGCGATGAAAATTACCGAAGAATAATACATTCACCTCCCTGTTCTTTACCTGGTCCCGGGTGAATTCCCCGGTAGTCACATTGGGCCGTGTAGAAAGGATCGATCCTATTATGGAAGCTACACTAAAGAGGATAAGGATAAGGGTGGGGATCATCAAATGTTTATTGGCAGGGGCATCGAGGTCTGGAATGAGGTTCGCAAGTGCCAGGGATATAATTATGGCATTGACAGAAAGAAGAATGTTAGCCTTTGTGTCTGCAATATCACTTAATTTTAGGTGATTCCGCATAGTAACCCGAAAGAGTGTTTGAATCCCGCGGTCCGGGCTCTCATCGTTGTATTTTGCCTTTAGCCTGGCTTTGGTTTCCTCCGTTGCAAGTTTCTTTTTGGTCTTTTTCTCATCCTTTAAGAGGGAGAGCAGGTTCTCATTCTTTTTTTCTTCCCAGTGCTTAAGAGCATAAGGTGTATAGAACTGATGTTTTTTGGTGAAAAGTTCAATATTTTGCTCGATCCATTCCTGTGCAGAAAAATTTTTTATTCGCTGCAGTTTCAGTTCCTGGCGAAGAAATTCACTCACTTCTTCAAAATAGTCCTTAGCCAGGTGGGAGCTATCGGCATCCTTGATGATCATTTCCAGGAGGTCTGTTGGTTCAGCCTCCATTTTTGAAGCCATAATGCATCGGCTAACTTCTTCTATTAAATCCTTATCGCAGTTGTTTTTATTTAAAAAATCCTCTGCGATTTTCACGCTTTCCTCTTCGTGTCCCCGATAGGTCCTGGTGTAGCCTGTATCATGCAGCCAGGCCGCCAGCAGCAGAGCCTCCTGTTGTTTAACATGAATTTCAGAATATCCAATTAATTCTTTAGTACTTTTAACTACCCTTTGAGTATGCTGGTAATTGTGGTATACAAATGTATTTGGTAGATCTTCTTTAAACAATTGCAATACAAAATTATCTGCTTTCTCAACTAGGGGTGTCATTTAGATGAAGTTAGGTTTTATGCCAAATTACAAAAAAATCCCCCCATTTGAATTGTATGGAGAAAAATAACATATTTCTAACACTGATAGTTTTTATAGTGTTTTCCGGGTGTTCCACGCTTGAAGTCCCTAAATACCGAGAGGGAGAGCCACAAAATAATTTTCAATATCCAACCACCAAAAAAATAGAAAAATCCTTTTATGTGTTAGGGGATGGAGGATATTCTCCGCCGGGAGGATCTTCTAAAGGTCTTTTAGCATTTAAGACCTATATAGATTCGGTAAAGCAAATAGGCAATTATACTATATTTCTCGGGGATAATATATACCCACAGGGACTGGTAGCAGAAGATCATCCAGAGCGGGAAAACGGGGAATATCGCCTGGAAGCCCAAATAGATGCGGTTGAAGATTATGATGGAAAAATAATCTTTATGCCCGGCAATCATGACTGGTATAACCAGGGGGTGATTGGATTAAAGCGGCAGGAAAAATATTTGCAGGAAAGGCTGGAAAGGGATGATGTTTTTCATCCTAAGGCCGGCTGTGCGATGGAAAGCATTGAAATTTCTGATAAAATCCAATTGATCATCGTGGATTCTCAATGGTTCCTTACCAACTGGGATAAAAACCCTACTATAAATGACGATTGTCCCGAGATCAAAACAAGAGAAGCCCTGTTTCTGGAGGTGGATACAGAGCTTAAAAAGAACCAAAATAAAACAGTGGTGTTTGCTATTCACCACCCGTTGTATTCCAATGGGGTGCATGGAGGCTATTATACTTTTAATCAGCATATTTTTCCTTCCCAAAAGAAAATTCCGATTCCCATCCTGGGATCATTGGCATCCCTGATCAGAACCAGTGGAGGGGTTTCCACAGCAGACCTGCAGAATGAACGGTATAAATCCATGAGGAAACGACTGGAAACCATAGCCGGGAGATGGGGGAATGTGGTATTTGTTTCTGGGCATGAACATTCCCTTCAGTATATTGAAAATGACCATATTAAACAAATAGTCTCAGGATCGGGTTCTAAGGCGTCTTATGTAGGCCTCAGGAATGATGGCCTATTTGCTTATCCAGGACAGGGGTTTGTTACTCTTGATGTTTTTGAGGATGGATCCTCCTGGGTTAGTTACTATGGCAGTGTCAATAACCAGCCTGAGCTTTTTTATCAAAAAGAAGTTTTTCCGGCACCTGAACCTTACAATACTGATACTTTACCAACCCATTTCCCCCCTATGGTCCTGGCCTCTGTTTATGAACCGCAGGAAACCGACAAGGGAGAGGTTTATGAGAGTGTATGGGGAGACCGGTACCGAGAATTATATGGTACTAACGTAAAGGTTCCTACTGTGGACCTGGATACGCTGTACGGCGGGCTTCAGGTAATGAGGACCGGTGGCGGCCATCAAACCCGTTCTCTCAGGCTTCAGGATAAGCAGGGAAGGGACTATAATATGAGGGCGCTGGAAAAGAGTGCTGTACAATTCCTTCAGACTGTAGCTTTTAGAGATACACCGGTAGAAACCAAATTTGAAAACACACTTGCAGAGGATGTGATCAGGGATTTTTATACCTCTGCTCATCCTTATGCTTTTTTGGCTATTCCAACCCTGTCAAAAGCAGCTGGTATCTATCATACCAATCCAAAATTATTTTATGTTCCTAAACAAAAGGCGCTTGGTCCATACAACCGGGAATATGGGGATGAACTTTACATGATCGTGGAACGGCCTGAAGATAATTGGATGAATCATGAATCCTTTGGAAAGCCTAATCATGATATAGAAAGTACTGCAGGGGTTTTTGAGCGTCTTAGACGTGATGAAAAATATAGTCTCGATGAAGCTGCCTATATTCGTGCCCGGCTCTTTGATATGCTTATTGGAGACTGGGACCGGCATGAAGACCAGTGGAGATGGTCTGAGTTTGAAGATGAGGATGGAAACCACATATTTAAGCCTATTCCCCGGGACCGGGATCAGGTCTTTTCTAATTTTGACGGGGCCTTTTTAAATACTTTACGGGGACTAACCGGCTTTGCTAATCAGTTTGCTGTTTATGGTGAGGACATTAGGGATATCAAATGGTTTAACTTGGCAGC
>JBEPWW010000069.1:0-10487 GCA_041642215.1 Salinimicrobium sp.
TTTTGTTTGAAGAAGCCCCGGTAAAGATCTGGTGATCGAACAGCAGCTTCTTTCTTAGAAAAGCAATTTCGTGTTTGAATTCCAGCCCCAGCATTAATCCCCTGCCCTTCAGTTTTTTTATCTGCGGAATTTCAGCGGTTTTCTCTTTCACATATTGAAAAAGATCTCCGGCATTCTCGAGCAGGTTTTCTTCTTTTATAATATCCAAAACCGCAATACCGGCAGCACAGGCAAGGTGATTTCCACCAAACGTGCTGCCCAGCATACCCGATTTGGCTTCAATCGCCTCATCGATCAATATTCCCCCAATCGGGAAACCATTCCCCATTCCCTTTGCCAGGGAAATAATGTCGGGACGTATTCCATGTTTCTGAAAGGCAAAAAAATCCCCTGTTCTTCCATAGCCGGCCTGCACCTCATCAGCGATAGACACTACCCCGTATTTCCTGCATAATTCAGCTAATCCCCTGTAAAAATCTGAAGAAGCTTCTTTCAAACCGCCCACTCCCTGAATGATTTCAAAGATCACAGCGGCAACATCTTCTTTTTTCAATTCTGCCTCCAGTTTGTGTAGATCTTCAGAAGGAAGCCTGGTTGTGTTGTGCTGCAGGTTCAGCGGAGCTTTGATCGACTCATTATCGGTGACTGCCACTGCTGCAGAAGTCCTTCCGTGGAAAGCTTTATCGAAATAGATCACCCGGCTTTTGCCTGTGTGAAAAGAGGCCAGCTTAAGCGCATTTTCATTGGCCTCTGCACCCGAATTGCACAAAAACAACTCATAGCCCTCAACCCCTGAAACTTTCTCCAACTTATCGGCCAGTTCCTGTTGCATCGGATTGACAACAGAGTTTGAGTAAAATCCCAGTTTCTGCACCTGTTCACTGATAGCCTTCACGTATTCAGGATGCGAATGTCCAATGGAGATCACCGCATGGCCGCCATATAGATCCAGATATTTTTTTCCACTTTCATCATATACAAAAACTCCCTCTCCTTTCACCGGAGTAATGTCGTATAATGGATAAACGTCAAATAATTTCATACTACAACCTTTTAAAAATAGTTCGCTTTTAGGTCAAGTCCCGCCTTTTCAGGAAAACCGAACATCAGGTTCATGTTTTGAACTGCCTGTCCCGAAGCACCTTTCAGCAGATTGTCAATTACAGAGGTTATAAGCAGCTTATTGCCAAATTTCTGAAGTCTCAACAAACACTTGTTGGTGTTCACCACCTGTTTTAAATGCACCTCTTCCTCTGTCACGAAAGTAAAGGCCGCCTCTTTGTAGTACTTTTTATAAATGTCCACTGCCTGTTCAATACTTCCGGAAAATCTGGTATAGCTGGTGCAATGTATCCCCCTGGAAAAATTCCCCCTGTTCGGAATAAAGTTCAGATCGGCAGAAAATTCTTGCTGGAGCTGCTGCAAATTCTGGTTGATTTCATGTAGATGTTGATGTTCAAAAGCCTTATAAGCTGAAAAATTATTATCCCTCCAGGTAAAGTGAGTGGAGTTAGATAAAGAAGTCCCCGCACCGGTGGCTCCCGTTACCGCATTGATATGGACAGCGTCCTGCAAGAGGTTTTCTGCGGCAAGAGGCAGAAGAGCCAGGTTAATGGCTGTCGCGAAACAACCGGGATTCGCAATGAATTGCGCATTCCTTATCGACTCTCTGTTGAACTCCGGTAAGCCGTAAACAAAAGAATGGTTGTCTGCCGGGATCCTAAAATCCGTACTCAGGTCTATAATTTTTGTCTGGCCAGAAAAGGAGTTTTCCTTTAGGAATTTCTCCGAATTTCCATGCCCCAGGCAAAGGAACACCACATCAATTTCGGGATCTACATGTGAGCTAAAGGAGATATCGGTTTCCCCCACAAGATCCTGGTGTATCTGTGAAACCGGTTTTCCTGCCTGTGAGGTACTGTAAATGAATTTCAGGTTTACCTGTGAATGCCTCAGCAATATCCTGATCAATTCTCCTGCCGTATAGCCGGCTCCGCCTATTATTCCCGCTTCTATCATTGGTTGCTTTTTACATGCTGGGCAATTTTCCCGGCATTAGACATTATTTTTATGAAGCCCTTCGCGTCATCTGCAGTCCAGGCCTTGTTCTCTTCCCCGTATTTTCCAAAGCCGGATTGCATTAAATCGTTGGAAGATTTAATGCCTTCCAGCACGAACCTGTAAGGATGGAGACTTATAAAAACATCGCCACTCACCTGTTCCTGAGAGCTTTCCAGCATGGCTTCAAAATCACGCATCACAGGATCCAGATAGTGGCCTTCATGCAGGTGCGTACCATACCAGTTGCTTATGTAATCTTTATGCTGAAGCTGCCATTTGCTCAGGGTATGTTTCTCCAGTAAATGATGGGCTTTTATGGTGATCAAAGCCGCTGCCGCTTCAAAACCGACTCTTCCTTTGATCCCAATGATGGTATCCCCTACGTGAATATCCCTTCCGATAGCATATCTTGAAGCAATTGTTTCGAGGATCCTGATGTTCTCTTCGGGTGCATTTTCTTTCCCATTCACAGCGGTTAATTCCCCTTTCGTAAAGGACAGGCTAATTTGCTTTGGCTCCTCATCCTTTAAAGGTGACGGATAAGCAGTTTCCGGCAGGGGTTTTTCTGATGTCAAAGTTTCCGCACCGCCAACACTGGTACCCCACAGGCCTTTATTGACTGAATATTTTGCCTGCTTCCAGTCCATATCTACGCCATTCGCCTGCAGATAAGCTATTTCTTCCTGCCTGGTCAACTGCTTATCCCTGATAGGGGTTATAATCTTAATTTCGGGGGCAAGGGTTTGAAAGATCAGGTCGAACCTCACCTGATCATTGCCTGCACCGGTACTGCCGTGGGCGATAAATTCAGCCCCGATCTCCCTGGCATACTGTACGATCTCAATAGCCTGTACGATACGCTCTGCACTTACTGAAAGTGGATAAGTAGCATTCTTCAATACATTCCCGAAAATGAGATATTTCACCACCTTCTCATAAAAGAAAGAGACCGCATCAATATTCTTATAGGAAGCCGCGCCAATCTTTTTGGCGTTATCACCGATCTTCCTGATTTCTTCCCTGGAAAATCCACCGGTATTTACACTTACCGCGTGTACTTCAAAATTTTCCTCTTTGGATAAATATTTAGCGCAGTAAGAAGTATCCAGACCTCCGCTATAGGCTATTACTGATTTTTTCATTTTGTATTTATTATCGGTTTGTTCTTTGTCTTCCTGAAAACGAGGAGAACTAGTTTTTTTCTTTTCTGTTAAACAGGGTCTGTTTGATATTTTTCAACCTTTTAAATGCTTTATCATTGAATTTAGTTCCCTTTCTGCTGTTTTCTTTTTTAGCCGGATCATATAACATTCCTGTACACAGGCACATCTTACGTTCGGTGCGCTGTAGAATATCAAAGTTTTTACAGGTCTGGCAGCCGTTCCAGAAAGAATCATCCTCAGTGAGTTCTGAGAAAGTCACAGGCTGATACCCCAGCTCATAGTTTATCTTCATAACCGCAAGGCCGGTGGTGATGCCGAAGATCTTTGAATGGGGATATTTCCTTTTGGAGTGCTCAAAAATGGCCTTTTTGATGTCTTTGGCCAAGCCCTGGTTTCGATAGTCGGGATGAACAATTAAACCTGAATTAGCAACGAATTTTTCATGACTCCACACCTCGATATAGCAGAAACCGGCGAAACGCTCCCCATCCAATGCAATAATGGCGTTTTCACTGGCCATTTTCTTTAGGATATATTCGGGGGTTCTTCTTGCTATCCCGGTACCGCGATCTTTGGCCGATTCTTCAATAGTAGAGCAAATGATCTCTGCATAGGATGCATGAGATTCGTCAGCAATGATGATCTTCATATGCTAAAAAATTAGATAATGATTAAAAAAGGATGAGGTCTTAAAGGGGGAACCGGACTCACCTGGGTTCCATAGAATTATACGCGCACAAACGTGCGGCGAAAGCGGCGGCGCCGGATAACATTATCAGAAGAGCTTCTGAAAATGAAAATTGATAGAAATATGTAAGTGAGGTATTGCAAAATGGTAAATAAGAAAAAATAATAATAAAACAGAAGTACAGAAAAGGCCCTAGCGGCGGCGGAATTGCCGGCGGCGGTTTTCAACTAATATTATTTGTCTTATCGAAATCATGAGGACAAAATTATAACATTTTTTAATAACACCATAAAAAACTTCATTTTTTTGTAATATCTTTCTGCAGACCTTGCTTTCCAGGGAAGCTGGTACTGCCAAATCGCTGCGGTACAGGTAAAAAAACCTTTTTCAGAAGTTTGGAATGTCGTATTTTGTAATCCAGAATTAAACTACCATGACAGAGCAGATCTTCACTCCCACAGAAAACAACATCTCTCAAATTATGGATCTTCAAAGATCCTTTTTTCAAGCCGGGGGAACCCGGGACATAGCACTCCGGATCATAAAATTAAAAGCCCTTCGACGGGTTATTGAGAAACGGGAAAAGGACATCTGCCGGGCTTTATGCAGGGACTTTCAAAAGCCGGAATTTGAGACTGTCATTACAGAAACCTCTTTTATCCTCAGTGAATTAAACTATATAATCAAAAATCTAAAGAAGTGGGCGCGGCCTGTAAAAGTGAAAAGTTCCCTGCTGAATTTCCCTTCTTCAGATTTTCTATATGCTGAACCTTTTGGCACCTGCCTGGTACTGGCTCCATGGAACTACCCGTTCCAGCTAAAGGTCTCCCCGGCCATTGGTGCGATCGCGGCAGGAAATACTGTTGTCCTCAAGCCAAGCGAATACTCTCCCCACACATCAAGGATCGTGGAAGATATCTTTGCCGAGGTATTTGAACCCGCCTGGGTTAGCGTAGTGCAGGGGGAAGTTTCTGCATCACAGAAACTACTGGAGCAGAAATGGGATTATGTCTTCTTTACCGGAAGTGTTCCGGTTGGCCGTATTGTCGCCAAAGCAATAGCGCCTAACCTTACCCCGGCAACTTTGGAACTGGGAGGGAAAAGCCCCTGTATCGTTCACAAAGCTGCCAAGCTAAAACTGGCTGCCAAACGAATCGTATGGGGTAAATTTATCAATGCCGGCCAAACCTGCATCGCTCCAGATTACCTCCTGATCGATGCCTCTGTAAAGATGGATTTCCTCCAGGCTGTAAAAAGTGAAATTAAAGCCGCTTTTGGAGAGGATCCAAAAGCCTCCCCCGATTTTGCGCGCATGGTGAACAAAAAGAACTTTGAAAGGATGAAAGACCTTCTAAAAGACCAGCAATTCATTGCAGGAGGGGAAACAGACGAAAGTAGCTTATACATCGCTCCTACCCTCCTGGATGAACCCTCTTTGGATTCTAAAGTAATGGAAGATGAGATCTTCGGGCCGGTGCTTCCGGTCATTTCCTATACTTCTGAAGATGAAATAGAAGAGATCATAAGTAAATACCCAAAACCTCTAGCCCTTTATGTTTTTTCCGAAGAAAAGGAGTTTTCAGAAAAGGTCATTCATCAGTTCAGTTTTGGCGGTGGAGCCGTTAATGATGTGATCGTCCATATTGCCAATAAAAAACTTCCCTTTGGAGGTGTGGGCACAAGTGGCTACGGGGCCTACCATGGAAAATTTTCCTTTGACACTTTTTCCCATAAGAAAAGCATTACCAAAAGGGCGACCTGGCTGGATGTGCCGCTGAGATATGCCCCTTACTCTGCCAAAAAATTAAAGATGGCCAAAACCCTTTTGAAAAATATCTGATCTATTTTTTCTTCATCTTAAGGGAGTAAAGATCTGTCCTGCGATCTGTGAGATTTCGAACGCTCCCAAAGGTGTGCAACTCTTTTAAGAGATCCAGGTCCACATCTACCAGTAAGGTACTCTCTGTATTTGGAGTGGCTTCTGCCTTGATCCCGTTTACCGGGAAGGAGAAGTCTGAAGGGGTGAATACCGCACTCTGGGCATATTGAATATCCATGTTATTCACCTTGGGCAGGTTTCCTACAGATCCGGCAATGGCGACGTAACACTCATTTTCGATGGCCCGGCTCATAGCGCAAAGGCGTACACGGGAATACCCGTTTTGCGTATCGGTCATAAACGGAACAAAAAGGATATTCATTCCCTGGTCGGCCAGGATCCTTCCCAGCTCAGGGAATTCCACATCGTAACAAATAAGCACTCCGATCTTGCCGCAGTCGGTTTCCATTGTTTTCAGCTTAGAACCGCCTTTCATTCCCCAGGCAGAGCCTTCGGCCGGGGTAATGTGCAACTTTTCATAACGTTCATAGCTGCCATCCCGACGACACAAATACCCAACGTTGTACATATGCTCTCCTATGATCTGGGGCATACTCCCGGTAATGATGTTGATATTATAGGTGATGGCAAAATCCACAAAGGTCTCCAGGAGCCTTTCGGTATAGGAGGCCAGGGAGCGAATGGCTTCGGCTTCATTCAGGTGATTGTATTCAGCCATTAAAGGAGCGTTGAAGAGCTCCGGAAAAAGGATGAAATCACTTTGGTAATCGCTTACAGCATCCACAAAGAATTCGATCTGGGAAACCAGGGCGTCAAAATCTTTAAATAACCGCATCTGCCACTGTACCAGACCGAGTCTCACCACCGTTTTAGGGGTATGGATAAGCTTATCTGGTTTGGTATAGTAGATATTGTTCCACTCCATTAAAGTGGCGAATTCCTTGCTTTCATAATCCCCGGCCAAATATCCTTTGATCACTTTCTTCACGTGAAAATCATTGGAAAGCTGAAAGGATAAAACAGGGTCATGTATCTCCTTCACCTTCACCTTTTCAATGTACTGCTTAGGGGTTAGTTCCTCGGCATATTCTGCGTAATTCGGGATCCTGCCGCCAAAAATGATGGATTTCAGATTGAGTTGTTCACACAGCTCCTTGCGGGCTTCATAAAGCCGGCGTCCCAGCCGCATGCCCCGGTATTCGGGATGGATAAAGACATCGATCCCATAAAGCACATCCCCTGATTTGGTATGGGTAGAAAAATTTTCCCCCCCGGTGATCTGCTCGTACGTATGGTTGTCATCGTATTTGTTGTAATCTACAATAATAGATAACGCGCACCCTGCGATCTTTTCATCAATGATGATGCAGAACTGGCCTTCGGGAAATTTTTTGATGAGGTTCTTGATCTCCTTTTCACTCCAGTATTCATCGGGCATGGCATCGTAGCTCTCGATCATGGAGATCTTAAGTTCCTTATAATCCTTTACGCTAAGATTGCGTAATTCTATTTTTGCAGAATCTATCACAGACAATTATTTTTTTTGCAAATATATTGGTTTGCCGGAATCTTTGGAAGAACAGCCTCTGTTAATAATGATGTAATACTCAAATATTTACGATCCTGTTCTTTATGGCGTGCAAAACCACTCCTGTCCTGCTCTTTACATTCAATTTCCCGAACAGTTGTTCCCTGTATCCATCGATGGTCTTGGGACTTAGGCACATTTCCCCAGCGATTTCCTTGTAGGTCCTTTCTGTACAGACCAGGTGGAGGAATTCAATTTCCCTTGTGGTAAGAACATTTTCCTTACCGTCTTCGGAATGATCCAGTACTTCCAGCAACTCCTTTTTTAAATAGTACCCGCTAAGCATCACTTCTTCCAGGGCATCGCGAAATTCTTCGGGTTCAATGTCCTTAAGGAGATAACCGCGGCAGCCGGAATTGAGCATTTGGATCATGATCTCCTCTTCATGCTCCATGGTCAAAGCCAGAACTTTTTGATGAGGATGATTCTTTTTTAGCCAGCCCATGACCTCGATCCCATCCATGACCGGCATCCGGATATCCAGCAGCACAATATCCGGCCGCTCTTTGGAAGTAGTGTAGAAATCCACCAGTTCCCGACCGTTCTTCAGCATGGCAAGTACCTCGTAATCCCCCAGGGAATTGATGAGCCCGCTCAAAGAGTGAGAAAATAACGTGTGATCGTCAACAATTACTATTTTAGTCATTTCTGATGATTTTTAAGGGAATATTTCAATACCAAACAGCTGCCTTTTCCAGCAGAAGAATGCAATTCCAGGTTAGCGTTAATGAGTGCTGCCCTGCTCTGCATATTCAGCAATCCTGAACCTTTTTTGATTTTTAACGGGTCAAAACCCTGCCCGTCATCTGTGACTTCAATTAAAAGTAGTTCTGGCTGATAATGAAATGCTACGGTGAGCCGGTGAGCTTTCGAATGTTTAATGGCATTGGAAAAAGCTTCCTGCAGGATCCTGAACAAAATAATAGTGTCCTGAGAAGAAATATCAAAGGGGTTTCCTGAGGAACGAAATTGAGCTTCGAAAAGATTGATGCGGTTGAACCGGTCGATCTCCTTTCTCACTGATTCTTCCAGCCCAAGATAATCCACCACTTCATGGTTAAGCGATTTTGAAAGGGCACGTACTTCCTGAAGGGAATCCCCCACTACCTCCCTGATCTCTTTTACAGATGATATGGAACTGGTATCTACAGATCTGGACAAAAGATTGAGCTGCATATTGGCCACAGAAAGAAGCTGCCCGATGTTATCGTGAAGTTCACGACCTACATTTTTAAGTGTTTCTTCCTGGATTTCTATCCTGGATTGCGCTATCTCCTGATCAAAACGTTTCTCTGCCTCGAACTTTTCGAAAAGCATCCTGTTCTTACGTCTCTGGAAAGTGATAAAGAAAATAATCACAAAAACAGAAAGCAAAACAATAACCCCTATGAAATAGAGGAGAAGTAAAAGTTGTTCTTTCGGGAGCATATCAAAAATCCAAATGTGAAACAAGTATACATAAAAACATTGGCGACCTTTAAAACCAGGGCATGAAAAGCCACAAATTCCGGGCTTTCCATGGTGAAATAATGACTGTAAATAAATAATGGAGTTACGATCAGGTGCCATAGAAAGGCCCCCACAGAAATATAAAACCCAATATTTTTGTGAAAGTTGAGAATTTTATTGCTGCCAAGCATCTCATAATAATAGCTGCTTATAATTACGACTAGCAAAAAAGTTCCTGTGATACAGGTAAAGGCCGAATAGGCTTTAAAGAACACTCCGGAAAGCAGTAGGTTCAATACTGCAGTTCCTGCAAACACCATTATGAATACCCGGTATATTTTTCGAAGACCGGCGTTGCTTAATTTCCGGGTAAAGAATTCAAAGAAGACCAGAAAAGACACGATCTTAAAAGAATTGTATAACCAAAAATTCCTTTCAAAAGGTGTATCCTTCACAAATCCAAGTGTCTCATAATTATTGAAATAGGCATAAAGAGGATACATTCCCAAAGTTTCTACGAAAACGATCGACCACAGATAATACACGAATATCCGCATCATTTTCGAAGCCCCGGCAGAATTCCATAAATAAAAGGTTCCTGACAGCGCCGCCAGGAATTCCAGAAGATAAACCAGGAGGATATTTTCCAAAAAGAAATCCAGCATCACGATCTAGTATACTTTAGGAGGCCATCCACTTTGGGAATCGTTCAAAGGGTCGATATCATAATTATTTACCTGTTCCGCTTCTGCACCCTCCTCATGTGAAGCTTTTTCCAGGGTTGGAGCAAGAAACACCGTGCTGTAACCTTTCTTATTTCCAGAATCCTTATAAGCTCCCAGATAGATCCTTATTCCGGGGTTCTGCACCCCTTGCTCTTCTGACCTTTTCCTTACGTAGTCCAGATACTCCTGTACCTCATCAAGGCTGTACCAGAATTCGCAGGTATCCTGATATCCCTGGCCCCGTTCGATTTCCTTTCCCCGTGAATCCTGCCAGGTCCTCTGAAGGTCTTTGGCTTCTTCTATGCTAATACATTTGGATGGTTTCATTCTCACTCGAATTATGCAGCGCCACGGCACCACTTTTGGTTAAAGAAATTTTAAATATCACAATTTTCACCCAAAGAAATGAAAAAAAGGGGAAAAACCCCCTTGTAGCAGCCTCAAATCCATCTTATTTTTGGACTATTATTTAATTAGCAATAATTGGGGTTAATAGTGTCGGTTGCTGAACTAATGAATGTAGGGTAAATTAGTTTGGATGGCCGGCACTTTTTTAAGTTAAGATCCTTCTCTCCTGAATGTTATTTGATCACCCATTATTTTCTGTGCCAACGAATCCATACCTTTTCCGCTTACCTGCAAAACTCTGGGATACCCTCCTGTAGTCTGACAATCCCGCATCAAGATGATCAACCTCCCCGACGGCGTTAGCTGAACCGTACCCGGTAGCACCGGCCCGGTGAGAATAGCATCAAGGGAGTTGGGTAGCTTTTCCTGCAACTGCATCGCCATGCGATTATTGTTCTTATCAATCCTAAAGGATCTGGATAACAGATCTTCCTGTTCAGCTCCTGAGAGCAGATGGAATTCCGGCCCCGCAAACACCTCCACATCTCCTGATTCCATATAGGCAGAGTCGAACCTGATCCTCGCATGCACCTGCGGATTCTCACGTTCCTGTGGTTCAAAAAAT
>JBEPWW010000070.1:0-10360 GCA_041642215.1 Salinimicrobium sp.
TATAGATCTGGTCCAGCTCATCCTGCACCCAGGTTACCGTACCTTTAGGGATCAGTCGGGTAGCTACTACCCCATATCCCATTGCTTCACTGATAAACCTTACTTCTGTATGAGGATGTATCATTCCTAGAAAATTTCTTTCTAATGTACGAAATAAGGAGAGCCAATATTTTTAATATTAGTAGCTTCAGAAAATTTTAACTTTACAATGATGAGAGTTTTTTCAGGCAGCTTTCAATACTGCTGTAGATCTTTTCCAGCTGCTCATTGGATATGGTAAAGGGCGCCAGGATATAGATCGTATTTCCCAGGGGGCGCAAAAAAACTCCCTGCTCCATGAAATGCCGGAACAGCTTATCACGAAGATTACCATAACGCTCCATTTCAATATTAAGATCAAAAGCGTAGATAACCCCCAACTGCCTGGGGTTTCTCACTTTGGCATGACCCTGTATACGTTCATTAAATTCCCGATGTTTCAGAGCTACCCTCTCTGCATCTTCCTGTATTTGGGGAGACGTGAGCAGTTCTATCCCTGCAAGAGCAGCTGTACAAGCCAGGGGGTTCGCGGTATAGGTATGCCCATGAAAAAGGCCTTTTGCAATATCTTCAGAGTAAAAAGCGTCATATACCTCGCGAGTACACGATGTTACTGCCATTGGTAAAAGACCGGCGGTGAGGGCTTTGGACATACAGATGATATCGGGTTTGGTCTCTATGTGGTCTGACGCAAAAAGTTTCCCGGTCTTTCCAAATCCTGTCATTACCTCATCTGCTATCGTAAGGATCTGCTGTTCTTTACAGAACTTCAGGATATCATTAAGGCCCCCGGCATCGTGCATCTTCATGGCAGCCGCGCCCTGGACAAGTGGCTCATAAATAAATCCGGCGATCGCATGTTCCTCATTCAGCTCTGTTAATCTTTCCAGAACCTCAGTATTGTTCCCTCCGGTTGGAACAGGGATACGAACCACTTCGATAAAGTGATCCTCAAACGCCCCGTTGTAAACAGATAGACCTGAAACAGACATCGCCCCGAAGGTATCCCCATGGAAACCTTCCTCAAAGGCCAGCATGACTTTACGGGTATTTCCCTGATTGTGGTGAAACTGCAAAGCCATTTTGATCCCAATTTCTGTAGCGGTAGAACCATTATCACTAAAAAAGAGCTTTTGCTGCCCTGCGGGCAATATATTTATAAGAGCCTCTGAAAGTTCAATGGCAGGTTTATGGGTGAACCCACTGAACACTACCTGGTCCAGCTGCTGCATTTGCACAGCCACCTTTGAGGTAATGTACTCGTTACAATGCCCGTACATCGCGGTGTACCAGGAAGCTATTCCATCTATATATTCATTTCCGTCTTCGTCATACAACACACATCCCCGCGCTTTTATAATAGCCAGCATATCTCCCGCTATTTTGTGCTGGGTAAGTGGATGCCAAAGATGTTGTCTATCCCTTTGGGAAAGGCTTAATTTATTATTTTGATCTGCCATAAGACCTCTAAAATTATGTTTATATGAAAAGGCAAAACTAGTTAAACCCAATAAAAAAGCCACTCAAAAAGAGTGGCTTAATTATTTTAAGAAATGGGGGAATTAACCCTTCATTCCTTTTACAATGACATTAGCCTTTACGGTCCCTCCGGCATTCACTTTGAATCCCAGAAGATCTATAGCAAGATCCAGCGCAGCGTCTACGTCCAGCATTCCCTGAAATGCCATTTTACCTTCTGCATTTTCATTGTAGGCCGCATAATGCAACTCATACTCCCCTTCTTCTAGGAAATGCAGCTCATAGCTTCCGTCAGCTTTACTTACTACAGAGCTGTTTACCGCATTAGCGAAACGCACGCCGCCAGCCGCGTTAGCTTCTGCTTCAGACTCTGAGTATTTTCCTTTCTCATACGCATAAACAAGGATGGTTTCGGCTGTATTATTAGAGTCATTCACTGTTCCAGTAATAACCCCTGCATTTATTTTATTGACCGCACGAATGGAGTTGCGCATTTCAGCTTCTGATACAAAAGCGAAGCTATCATTGGCTTCCCCTTCCAGAACGATCATCTTCCTTAGGTCAAAATCCAGCACCAGTTCGTTATCGTTCGCCGGTTCAATCTCAGCCGTTTTATTAAGCACTATTTCTAATGATTCAGCTACCAGCGCCTTCTTTTCACCGGCCGCTGTAAGAATATAATTTCCCGGGGCCTCTCCCTGAGCGTCTGCTTCGTTGTCCAATTCGATCACGATGCTGCTGGTTGTTCCACTTTCCAGTTCAACATTCCCAAGCGCTTCAACCTTGCCATTCTGCAAAGCCAGAAGATCTACAGTAGTCGTTTGAAAACCTTCGAGGGCTTTCCCGTTGACCTTAATATTGGTAATGGTCACAAAAGCCCCATGCACATTGGCATTGTCAATAGGCGCATCTGTAACAGCAACAGTTGTATTATAGGTTTCTGCTGTTGTCACTTCATCGTCGTTATCCTTCGAACAGGAAACCAGCAGGACTACTGAAAATAATAAAATTGCTTTTAATAAATTTCTGTAATTCATAACATTTAAATTTGATGGAAAAGGAAACTACTTCCTTTCCCGGTTTATATAATTATTAATAAAGATAGATAGTGAATTCCTAACGGCAATTGCTTAGGGCTGCTTCAAATTGAGCCCGGTTATTTATTTCCACACTGAAATTATTGTCAGTTTTAAGGTTAATAGGATAATCAAATGCATAGACCTCATCTGCTTCCCTGTTATTGAGAAAAACATAAAGTTGCTCCTTGTTTGCAAAATTGGCAGAATTGGTTCGCTGTGTATTTGTATTATAAACCAGCAGCTTAACAGGAAAGTCAATCTCTACACAAGTGATCGCTCCCCGGGCTGAGGCCATCTGGTTTCTGCAGGCCTGCCTGAAACTTTGAAATTCCTGTTTGCTCTTCACAGTAACATTTCGATAATCAGACATTTTTAAAGTGACAGGAAAATCAATCTCCATTTCACCCGTTCCGGTTTCTCCCTCAAGATTCCGCAGAAAGGCTTTCAGGTCAGCAAAAGAATTTATTCTTACGGAGACACCTTCTAAATTCAGTCCATAAGGGAACCTGATGGAAAAACAAGGGCTACCATCTATCTCGTCATCTTCCGACCCGTCGTACATTGCCGCTCTTTCCACAAGATCATAAAATTCTGAATCTGCCTGTATTGCAGCTTTAGTATCCTCTGTCAGGATTTCATATTCCTCAGTCGGGCAGCCTAAAAAGGCCAAGCCCAATAGTATAACAAGTAATATATTTGACTTTCTGCTCATGACAGGATTTTCTTTTTAATAGTTGATGACCAATGTCTCCCTATACACCAATAAGACAATCCTCATATCTTTTACCCTACCCTCTACATTATTTTTTACAAAAAAAAAGCGGCATCCCAAAGGATGCCGCTTTACATAGCTTTTGGTAATTTACTAATTTACTCGAGGGTAATTTTTCCCATATCATAGATCACGGCCTGCTCAACCACTACATCCTCTTTCACATAGGTTGAAAATCCAGAAGTCGAATCTGGCACCACCGTTACTGTATAGGTCCCCGCAGGAACACCATATAATAAGAATTCCCCGGTCTCTGTATTGGTAAAGGCGGTAACTTCTGTAGTCCCGTCAGTAGCAGTTACCATGCTCTGTACTTCGGCTGGTGAAACCACGCCCGCAACTGCACCGCTCTCTGCTGCCGTTGTAGCTCTGATGACCGGCTTAAGAAGATAGCCCTGGCCGGCGCCCATCACCACCACAGATTTATCTACGTTAAAATCAAGAATGAAATCATATAAAATTCCCGGCTCCAGTTCTTCATGCACATTCAATTTTAAACCAGACTGCTGGGCGCTGGGCGTCTTTAAATGAAATTCCTCCCCTTTAACAATAATGGTATTATTATCTCCAAGTACCAGCCTGATTTGACTAAGCTTTCCAGCAGGAACTTCTGTATCCACCAACATGGCAGACACACCACCTGTCAACTCGAGCAGGTCATAAATTCCTGCCTCCACAGGCCCGAGGTCATACTTTTCTCCATCCACAATTACTTCAATTCCCTGAACATCGATCATTACCTTCTCGTAGTCTCCGGGTGCATCCACAAGATTTACTCTAAAACTTGCAGTCTCCTCGTTTAGAGATCCATCTTTAGAGCAACTGGTTACGGCAAGTCCAAGAAATGCCAGTCCAAGCATTAATTTTTGAAAATTCTTCATAGTTAAAAATTTGGGTTAAATGTTTATTACAGGGGGCAGGCAGTTTCATAAACCTCCACCTTTTCAAATCATATAACAGTTAAAATAGAAATTACCCTACCCTCACCCCAAAATTTTAATTAGTTTTGGCCGTACCAGATGGTTCTTTAATTAAACCCTACGACGATGCCAGAGGAAAATTTATGTGATGACCAGGTTTTTAACGGCTTCTATTTCAAACATTCCCGGGACCTTTATAACTTCATGTATTATAAATCGGGGGATGGGGAGCAGGCTTCAGATTTTGTTCAGGAGGCCTTCATAAAGATCTTCGAAAACTGCGGAAAAATCGATTTTTCCAGGGCAAAAAGTTATTTATTTACAACCGCCAACAACCTTTTTTTGAATGTGGTCAAACATCAAAAGGTAAAACTAACCTATGCCCAACAAAATCCTGCAGCCGATAGCACAGGGGAAGATCCCGAATTTATCATGAGGGAAAAGGAATATATGGGGGAACTTCAGGATGCAATAGGAGGACTGACGGAGGCACAGCGCGAGGTATTCTTATTAAACCGAATCGATGGCAAAAAATACAGGGAAATAGCCGAAATGCTCAATATTTCTGAAAAAGCAGTGGAAAAGCGCATGATGGGGGCTCTAAAAAAGCTTCGCACCCAGCTTGAGAATTTTTAATTAGGGCCAGGGTAGGGTAAACTAATCCTCAGTTGTTTTATTTACAGAAAGGATGAAAAATAAAGAATTAATATCGAAATGGCTTAATGACGAGCTTAGTGCCCGGGAGCTTGACGCGTTTAAAAAAACCGAAGATTATGAGGCCTACGGGGATATAGTAGAAAAAGCCGCCCGTTTCAAAAGGCCGGAATTTAGTGAGCAACAGGGTCTGGACCGCTTAAAGGAAAAAATGGCTGCGGCTCACGATCGACCGGTAAGAAAACTTCATTTCTCCTCATTTTATAAGATCGCGGCAGTTCTGGTTGTATTTATCGCTTCGGGTCTTTTTCTTTTCCTCAACGCTCCCAAGACCATTTCCACGGGATATACCGAAATGGCAAGTATGGAACTGCCCGACGAGTCAAAGGTTTACTTAAATGCCGATTCCCGGGTAAAATATAAACCATCCAAATGGGCTAGCCAACGCAAACTGGATCTACAGGGCGAGGCTTTTTTTGAGGTGAAAAAAGGTCAAAAATTCACTGTTGAAACCAAACAGGGGAGCATAAGCGTACTGGGCACCAAATTCAATGTTAACAGCAGATCGGGTTATTTTGAGGTGCAATGTTATGAGGGTGCGGTCAAAGTTAACCTGGAAAATTCAGAATGGATACTTGAAAAAGGTAAATCCCTTAAAATGATCGATGGAAAGGTCGTAGGCCTGCAGGATATAAAGCACGCCCTTCCCGGGTGGACCTATCAGGAAAGTGAATTCGATGCGGTTCCCCTCAAACAGGTGCTAACTGAATTGGAACGCCAATTCAACATCCAAATAGAGACCAGGGATGTCGATCTTAAGCAGTTGTTTACCGGTAGCTTCAGCCATACAAATAAAGAAATTGCATTGCAGTCAGTGAGCATTCCGCTCCGGCTGAAGTACAAATTTGAAACAGATAATAAAGTCGTTCTCTATGAAGAGTAGCTACTTTGGCTGGCTTTCCATAATCTTTATATTTATCACCTTTTGCCCCGGCTTCGAGGCGGCTGCCCAGGAGACCGGAAAGAATCAGCCCCTCAAAGAGATCCTCTCTAACCTGGAAAACCGGCATGAAGTTCGTTTTTCTTACCGGCACCAGGATATAGCGGGAATAATTATCACCATTCCCGAAGAAGACCTGGACCTGGAAGAGGTCCTGGAATTTCTGAAAAAACAAACCGATCTGACCTTGCGCCGACTCGACGAGCGCTACATTGCTATCATTAAAAATATTACGAAAATAGACCTTTCTGCAACTGTTTTGGACAGTGCGACAGGAATGCCACTGGAAGGCGCCACTATCTTTACTTCCGACTCCCTTACAACCGGCTTCACTGACCGGCAGGGGCGGTTCAGCTTAAAAAATATTCCCGCTGATGCGCTAATAAAGATCCGTTTTCTTGGATATGAAACCTGGAAAAGACCAGCAGAAGCGATTGAAAAAAATCCCAGTATTTTCCTCACTTCTGCTTTTCAACCCTTGCAAGAGACAGTGATAGTGAACTACCTGACCTCGGGGATCAGCAAAAAAATTGATGGATCCACCTATATCGATACCGACCGCTTTGGTGTTCTCCCTGGCATGGTAGAACCCGATGTACTGCAAACCATCGAGTCACTTCCGGGGGTGGAAAGCGTGAATGAAACGATTTCCAATATCAATATACGCGGGGGAACGAGTGACCAGAACCTGGTTTTGTTCGATGGCATCAAAATGTATCTTACCGGCCACTTCTTTGGTCTTATTTCTGCCTTTAATCCAAACCTGACCAAAGACGTTAATGTAATCAAAAACGGCAGCAGTGCCCATTTAAATGACGGAATTTCCGGCACCATAGATATACACTCCAAAGATGACCTCTCTCAGACATTTTCTGCCGGGGCAGGTATAAATCTGGTTAGCACCGATGCTTATCTGCAGCTGCCGATTACTAAAAAATTTGAACTGCATTTTTCAGGAAGGCGTTCCATAAACGATTTTTTCAACACCCCAACTTATGACAGTTACTTTTCCCGGACCCTACAGGATACCGAGATCACAATGGAAACCTCTGAAGACCATTTAAAGACTGCAGATTTCAACTATTACGATACCAGCCTCAAGGCCTTGTACGATTTTAATGATGACCAGCAGCTAAGGTTCACCTTTATTAAGATCCATAATGACCTTGAGTATATTGAATCTTTTAAAGAGAATCCTTCTGATGAATCAAGAAGAAGCAGGCTGGCCCAGGACAATCTGGCCTTAGGAGGCACCTGGAATGCAAAATGGAATAATTCCTTTGAAACCAATACCAGCAGCTATTTTACTCGTTACCGGCTGGATGCCCTAAATCACACCCTCAATACAGACCAGCGCCTTATCCAGGAAAATGAAGTGCTGGAAACGGGCTTAAAATTCAATTCTGTCAAAACCCTGAGTAATAAAATAAAATTACTAAACGGCTACCAGTTTTATGAAGTAGGGGTTTCAAATAATGAAAATCTTAACAACCCGTTCTTTAGCAGCAGGATCAAGAATGTGATTAGAAGTCATTCCGTATATTCAGAGATTAATTTTTTAGGAGAGCAAACTTTTTTAAGAGGAGGAATACGCCTTAATTACCTGCCAAAATTCAGCAAATTTTTAGCCGAACCAAGATTAAGCTTTAACCAGGATCTGGGGAATAAGGTCTCCTTTAAGGCACAGGCAGAAATGAAAAGCCAGACCACCAGCCAGATTATTGACTTACAGGGAGATTTCCTGGGAGTGGAGAACCGAAGGTGGATCCTCTCTGATGATGACACCTACCCGGTTATTACCAGCAGGCAGGTCTCTGCCGGCTTTGATTATAAGGCCGGAGGATGGTATATTGACCTGGAAGCCTTCTTCAAGGAAGTAAAGGGTGTAAGCACCTCAAATCAGGGATTTCAGGACCAGAACGAATTTAAACGAACTTCAGGAAGTTATACAGCCAGAGGAATGGAACTTTTGGTCAATAAGAAAGCCGGCCCCTTCCACACCTATTTCACCTATACATTAGGGGAAAACAACTATAGCTTTGAAGAACTTACCCCTTCAGAATTCCCTAACAATTTCGATATTAGACACTCAGGATCACTTGCAGCAAACTACACCCTGAACAGGTTGAAATTCTCTTTGGGGGGACATCTCAGAAGTGGAAAACCCTATACCCGCCCAATTGCAGGGAAGGAGACCCGGCGAGAAGGAAACAACTGGGTAGTAAATTATGCCAGCCCCAATGAGGAGACACTCCCCAGCTACTTCAGGATCGATTTTTCCTCGGCCTATAATTTTTCTGTTTCCGGAAAGGCCAAAGCGCAAATCAGCCTTGGCCTCCTGAATATACTTAACCGAAAGAACGTCATTAATCGTTATTACAGGATCAGCAGCGACAGCCCTCGTGAAACTGTGCAGATCGATAATACCTCCCTTGGGTTTACCCCCAATGCATCATTCAGGATGAGCTTCTAAATGTTGCTTAAAAGCAGTTGCATATTTTGTAATGGTCTCCCGGTCAAGAACGCTTTCCTCGCGAATGTGCAAAAGCACAGGAAGACCGGTCATTTTGGTTATAACCTCTTCTGAAGTGGGATTCTCACCGTTAAATATTATTCCCATACAATCCAGCCCTCGCGCCTTAAGTGCCTCTACTGTAAGCAGGGTATGATTAATACTCCCTAAATAGTGCCGGGAAACGATAATCACCTTATAAGTGGGTTTTATTAGATCAAGAATGGTTTCCCGATCATTGAGTGGAACCAGAACCCCACCTGCTCCTTCGATCACAAGACGGTTATTGGTCTCAGGCTCCCGGACTTTTTCGGCCAGGATCTTCACCCCATCAATACTGGCCGCTGCATGTGGGCTCATAGGGGTCTTTAAGGCAAAGCTGTTTGGGTGAAAGACTGATCTCTTATTGGAGGTCCATGCTTTGACTTTATGGGTATCTGAATTTTCAAGATCTCCGGCCTGTATCGGTTTCCAGTAATCGGCTTCCAGCGCCTCAGTAACTATGGCAGATACAACAGTCTTCCCAACTTCTGTCCCTATACCGGTTATAAAATACCTGTTTTTCATTTTGTTTTAAATTCTTGGCAGCCTTCATTTTAGTGAAGCGGCCAGTATTTCTATTACTTCTTTTATCTCCTTCCGGGAGTTATAGCTGTGTATACAAAATCGCAGCCGTTCCATACCTTCCCTTACGGTGGGTGACAGGATTGGTTTTACATCATATCCACAAACAGCTAAATTCCTGCTTATCCCTTTCACCTTCTTGTTTCCAGGTATCACACAACACTGTATCGCTGATTCACTCGGGATGAAATGTGTTGTAAGCTCTCTTCGGAAAATCTCCTCCCTAAAAAAGCTGATATTGCCCTGAAGTTTTCTCATGGCCGAAATATCCTTCCCTCCAGAACATTCATCTTTGAGAACATGATAAGCAGCCAGAATGGTTGCTATGGAATGTGGCGGAAGAGCCGTGGTATAAATAAGGCTTCGAGCATAATTTACAAGAAAATCCTTAAGGATTTGAGGACCAAGGACACCTGCACCATGAGCGCCGAGTGCTTTCCCAAAAGTGACGACCCGTGCAAAAATCTTCTCCTGCAGCCCCAGTTCCTGTACCAGACCTTCTCCCGTACTTCCGAAAACACCACTGGCATGGGCTTCATCCACAATGAGATAAAGATCCTTTCGTTCGCAGAATTCAACCAATTTTATCAGATCTGGCGAATCTCCATCCATTGAAAATACAGACTCCGTAACAACATATATTTCCCCTGTGCCGGATGCTTGCATCCTGTCAACCTTTTCACCCAGATCATTTAGATCATTGTGGGCGTATTTATAAGCTTTCCCCCTGCTCAATGCGATTCCCTCACGAATAGAGGCATGAATAAGTTCATCATAAAATATGAGATCCCCGCGCATTGGGACACTGGAGAACAGGCCTACATTAGCGTCATAACCCGAATTAAAAACCAGGGAAGATTCTGCCTCATGGAATTCGGCCAGAAAGTTTTCTGCGAGGTCATATAATTCATGATTCCCGGACAGAAGCCTTGAACCGGAAGCTCCATTTACTTTCATGTTACATTGCTGAATGATCTCATCTGTTTTCCGGCTGATAGTATAATTTCCTGCAAATCCCAGATAATCGTTAGAAGAAAAATCGGTGAGCCTTCCGGGCCGCTTTAGAACACGAAATGAACCACTCTGCTTTCGCTTCTCGAGGCTTTTTCTTAATTTTAGAGGAAATCTTTGCATCACCGCAAAAATACAACAAGATTCTTCATATGCCAACTTGGGAATTTGCTTTAAAAATAGGAACTGCACTTATAGCTGGACTTCTTATAGGAATTGAGAGAGAGGTCCAGAATAAAAATGCGGGCCTTAAGACCAATGCATTAGTAG
>JBEPWW010000071.1:0-8432 GCA_041642215.1 Salinimicrobium sp.
AGGACATCCAGGCCCGCCCCTAGAATCTTCCCTGCGTGCAGGGCAGTGACCAGGTCTTCTGTTACCACACTTTTTCCTCTGGCGGTGTTAATAAACCAGAACGGTTTTGCAAAAGAAATGATGAAGGTTTCATTGATCATTTTATTGGTGAGTGCAGTCCAGGGAGTATGAAGGCTTAGTACATCTGCTTTCTTCTGCAGTTCCTCCAGGCTTACCTGCCTGGCGTTCTCATCCCCCACTCCATTGAGGATATCATAACATAGTACCTCCACCTCAAAACCTTTAAGCTTTTTCGCAAAAGCCTTTCCCATATTTCCATAACCTATGATCCCTACTGTCTTGCCTTCCAGTTCCACTCCCCTGTTGGCTTCGCGGTACCACAAGCCTTCCCTTACCTGCCTGTCTGCCTGGTTAAGGTTATTGAACAGGGAAAGCAGCATTCCCAGGCTATGTTCCCCCACCGCATTGCGGTTCCCTTCTGGAGCTGCAAAAAGGGCAATTCCCCGTCTCTCTGCATATTCCACATCAATTGATTCCAAACCGGCTCCTACCCGGGCGATGAACTTCAAGTTTGGTGCGGCATCAATGAACTCCTTACCTATATGGAACCGGCTTCTTATCACGATCCCGTCATACAGGTGCTGGTTTTCCAGGATCTCCTCCCGGGACTGGTCATAGGCTTCAATATTATGGTGGCCGGCAGCTTCCAGCCGGGCCATGAGAACAGGATGATTACTGTCTGCGTGCAGGATGATCATAAAAATCAGATTTTAGGATAATGATTTTGAGAGAGGCTGCTTTCTGTGGTTCCGGTATGGCTTATGGATTGTTTTTCAAAAAGCAGGATGTGGACTTCTTCTTCGTTTTTGGTCATCGGGCAATGTTTCACCCCTTTCGGCACCACGATAAGTTCCCCCTGGTTAATGGTTTCGGTTCTGTCCTCGAACTGCATATAAAGCGTGCCTTTGATCACCTGGAACAACTCATCCTCCTCTTCATGGAGATGCCATACGAATTCCCCCTTCACTTTGGCCAGCAATACCTGCATATCGTTTACCACAGCTATCTGGTGCGGATGCCAGTGCGCGCTGAACCGGGTTAATTTTTCTTTTGGATCTATTGGCCTCATACATTAAATTTTTTTCTGTCGGCAGGAATAAGTTATCGGAACCTATGATAAATTTACAAAAATCAGATGGGGATCCGGAGCCAAAGTACAGTCCTCCTCTATGGCTTTTTCCGGTAGTGTTTCATTTTTACTGCTAGAAGCCCAGGATCACTTTGGCAATAGAAAAATAAATAAGGATTCCGAAAATGTCATTACTGGTAGTGATGAAAGGCCCTGTTGCCATGGCGGGATCGATTCCAAACTTATCCAGAATAATAGGAACAAAAGTTCCTATCAGGGAGGCTATAATGATCACAGAGACCAGGGAGACGCCAACGGTGAGTCCGAACCAGAAATTAAAGCCCAGCAGGAAGATCCCACCCAGTATGAGGAGGACCGCCAGGGCAACCCCGTTCAGCAGGCTTAGCAGGACCTCCTTGATCAGCCGGTTAAGCAGAGACCCTCTTAAACTCTGGTTGGCCAGACCCTGTAAAACAATGGCAGAAGACTGTACCCCCACGTTCCCGGCCATCGCAGCGATCAACGGCACAAAGAAAAACAGCGCTGCATGTTCCTGCATGGCCGCGTCAAAAGTTCCCAATACCGTGACACTTATAAAGCCTCCTAAAAGCGCCAGGATCAACCACGGCAAACGTGCCCGGGTAAGGTGCAGGATCGAGTCATCGGCCTCCACATCTTCAGAGATACCGGCAGCCATCTGGTAATCCTTTTCGGCCTCGTCCCGTATAAAATCCACAATGTCATCAATGGTGACACGGCCCACCAGCCTGCCCATCTCATCCACAACCGGGATCGCCTCCAGGTCATATTTCTGCATCACCCGCGCGACCTCATCTCCTTTGGTATGCACATTCACATAATCGACCTTGTCTATATAAACATCCTTAATATTGGCATTACTGGGAGCCGTTAAAAGGTCTTTAAGCGATAACCGCCCCTTCAGCTTATTTTTATCATCCACCACATAAATGGAATGCACCCGGGTGACATTTTCGGCCTGGGCACGCATCTCGGTCATGCAGCCGGTTACGCTCCAGTTCTCATTGACCTTCACCAGCTCCTTGGCCATCAGTCCCCCCGCAGAATTCTCATCATAACGCAGGAGTTCCACGATATGCTCGGCATGCTCCTCATCCTCGATCTCCCCGATCACCTCCTGCTTTCTCTCTTCGGAAAGCTCTGCAATAATATCGGCGGCATCATCGGTATCCATATTCTCCAGCTCCTCGGCGATCTCTTTGGCCGAAAGGTTGTCAAGGATACGTTCCCGCACGTCTTCCTCCAGCTCCATAAGAGCCTCAGAAGTCTTCGTGCTGTCAAGGAGCTTGATGATATAGGTGGCCTGGTCGAGATCCAGCTCATCGATGATCTCGGCAATATCGGCGTGGTGCACCTCTTCGAGTTGCAGCAACAATTCCTCATCCCTGTGTTCTTCAATGAGATGCTGAATATTCTCTATATACTCCTCAGTAACCTCAAACTGCATGCGGTTCTATTTTTTTTGTCAATTCAATAAATTGCCCGGTGCTTAATTGTTCTGGGCGCTTGTCAAAGATAGCATCTTCTTTGATCTCCTCGGGAAGCTGAAATGTTTTAAGGCTGTTGCGCAGGGTTTTTCTTCGCTGCTGAAACGCGGTTTTTACCACCCTGAAAAACAGCTTTTCATTACAGGGCAGGGAAAAATCCTCTTTCCGGATAAGTCGAAGCACGCCGCTGTCTACTTTCGGCGGTGGATCGAACACGGTGGGCGGCACAGTGAATAGATATTCGGCATCATAGAACGCCTGCACCAGCACAGAGAGGATCCCATAGGCCTTGCTGCCTTCTTTCTCACAAATTCGCTGCGCTACCTCCTTCTGGAACATACCCGAAAATTCAGGAATAAAATCCCGTAACTCGAGCATTTTGAATACGATCTGCGTAGAGATATTGTAAGGAAAATTGCCGATAATGGCAAACTGCTCCTGCCCAAAGATCTCACTTAGATCATACTTCAAAAAATCCTTTTCGTGGATCTTTCCTTCCAGCTGCGGATAATGTTCCTGAAGATAGGCCACACTCTCGGTATCGATCTCCACCACGTGCACATCCAGGTCCTTACGCAGTAAATATTTTGTAAGCACGCCCATTCCAGGGCCAATTTCCAGAACATGGTCATAGCCCGAAAAACTCAGCGTTTCCCCTATGCGTTCGGCCACTTTCTCATCATTAAGAAAATGCTGCCCAAGATGTTTCTTTGCTTTTACCGAACCGTCATGATGTTGCTGTCCATCCCCGCGACCACGGTGCGGATTGTTCTTTTTGAATTTCGCCATTTACTGCTCGCTTACAATTTCCAGTTCGGTTCGAAAAGCTACGAATTTCCCCTCAAAGGGCCTGCTCTTTGCCCTCATCTTATCGGCATCCTGCTCATAGTAACTTCTCAGCATGTCTTTGCTTTCTGTAGTATACTGGACCGAATAGGTGATCCCGCCCATTTTTTCCTCTACCAGCACCCGGGTCATGAGGGCTTTGGAAAACTTCCCGGTATTGAGCATTTCTGGAATGTGTTCATTGCGCATCCAGTTGAGCCACCGCTCATGCACATCCTCCTGAATATTAATGGTCACGTTATATATATACATAGCTGATAAAATTTAAAAAGCGGCTCCTACCGGTTCACTCCAGGTCATCCCCCCTTAAGGCCCTGTATTTTTTCCGGGCGTCCACAAAGTAAATACTATCGGCGTAATTAAATATAATTTTTTCATAAAACTCTTTCGCCTTCTCCGGGTTTTGCAGCTTTCCGGCGTAAAGTTCAGCCAGTTCAAAATGGGCGTTATCTGCAAGGATGCCATTACTGTGCAGCTCGATAAGCCTTAGATAATTCCTCTCGGCCATTTCATCTTCCCCCTCCTTTTCATACAGTTGCCCCTGTTTGAGCAAGGCCTCATCCTCTATAGATTCCCCGGGATGGCGGGTAAGGATCGTATCCAGCAGGGCGATCGCTTCCCTGTTCCTGTTCTGGAAACCCAGGAGGTCTGCCCGGGAATACGTTTTAAGCGCGGTATTGGTGGAATCCTCCCGCGAATGATCGCTGATCAACAGGCTTAACTCCATCGCATCATTGGCTATCAACTGGGAAGTAGCTGCTTTTAAAACATCCAGCTGTATCCCGGCCCATTCAAAATCCCCTTTATAGTAGCTCGTTTTAGCAACCTTATATTGGGCCATCTGCGCAATCACATCGTTCTTGAGCAGTTTCTGGATCTGTGAATAAAAGATCAGGGCCTGGTTGAATTTTTCATCCAGTACCAGGATATCTGCAAGGGCCATTTTTACGGCGGCTTCTTCAAATTTGCTCATTTCCTTCTCCAGCACTTCCCTCAGGATCGTCTTGCCCTCTTCGATCTTTCCCGTATTAAACGCGAGGAAGTTCGCGAAATCGATCTGGAGCGAAAGGATATTGGAGTGGTCCCGATATTGCTCCAGGAGTTTCCGGTAGCTGTTTTCAAGTCTGGAAAATTCACCAGGGCCGGCCATATCCTGTTGCACATTCATTTTCATTTGCTGGGCCTGCAGTTCAATATCTGAAGACTGGGTTTCTTCCACCACAAAATCCAGCAGCTCCAGGGCGGTTGCAGGCTCCCCTCCTTCCCGTGCCATGAGTGTGAGTTGCATGATGCCCCCAAGATTTTCCCCCGATCGCCTGTAGATGGCCTTCTCCTGGAGAAAGGCTTTTTTATATTCCTTCTGCTGTACATAGAGCCAGCTCAGCATCTCATTGAAAAGCATGTTCTGGTCTTCCTGCAGTTTCTTCACCAGCAGCTTCCTAAAGATCTCATTGGCCTCGTTGGAAGGATCCTCTGTAATGAACTGCCCGTAAATGCGGTTCACCGAAGGCAGCAGATTGGGATTGTCATCCAGCAGATCTATATAGTTCCTGAACATTTTTTCGATTTCCCCCTGCTCCCCGTACAACCTGGCCAGTTGAATGTGGTAGCGGGCATCGGGGTTCATATTCATACCTTTTTCATAAGCTGCCACCGCCCTGTCCAGCAAACTATACTTCTCAAAGGTACGGGCGATCATATACGCGAAGTTGGGCCGGGCCTCGATCGCGTGCAGGGCTTCGTTGTAGTAATAATCTGCTTTTTCTGAATTTCGCTGCAGTTCATAATTATGACCCAGCTCCACCAGGAAGTGGGGCATATTGGAAGAGGTGTTCACCTTCTCCAGCAGGATCTTCTCAGCTTCAGAGAAATTCTCCAGCTGTTGATGGGTCGCCACGAGCCCGAAGAAAAAATTGGGATTCTGCGGCTCTTCATTCACCAGTTTCTGGTACACATTGAGGGCCTTTTCAAATTCCCCCTGTTCATAGTAGTTCCTTGCCAGCTGTTCAGATTGGGAAAAGCCGGAAAAGGTGCAGAGCAGCAGGACCAGGATCGTGGTAAAAATGCGCATCAATTTTCTTTTCGTAAAGATAACAAAATGTACCCCGGAATGTTGGTACAGAGGTGTTTAAATTCTTCCCAAACCGGCAGGTAAGTCAAAAAGAAAAGGCGGGAACCTTCCCGCCTTTATTAATTTCCAGAATGAATTTTACAGGGTTCCCAAGCACCCGGTTAATCGATCATATCAAAACCGGTATACGGCACCAGTACTTCAGGAATCCTGATCCCCTCGGGGGTCTGGTAGTTCTCCAGGATCCCGGCCAGTACCCGCGGTAAGGCAAGGGCGCTCCCATTAAGGGTATGCACCAGTTCTTTTTTTCCGTCTTTATCCTTATATCGCAGTTTTAACCTATTGGCCTGGAAGGTCTCAAAATTAGAGACCGAACTGATCTCCAGCCAGCGGTCCTGGGCAGTTGAGAACACTTCAAAATCATAGGTAAGGGCTGATGTGAACCCAAGGTCCCCGCCGCAAAGGCGCAGGATGCGGTAAGGTAATTTCAGGTCCTGCAGGATTGCTTTTACCTGCTCCACCATCCCATCCAGGGCTGCATAGGAATTCTCAGGTTTTTCAATACGCACCAGCTCCACTTTGTCGAACTGGTGAAGGCGGTTCAATCCGCGCACATGGGCCCCATATGATCCTGCTTCCCTTCTAAAGCAGGGGGTATATCCCGTACAGGCTATAGGCAGTTCCCGGTGGCCCAGCAGTTCATCCCTGAACATGTTAGTAACAGGCACCTCTGCCGTAGGAATGAGATACAGGTTATCACCGGTCACGTGGTACATTTGTCCCTCCTTGTCCGGCAATTGCCCCGTTCCATAACCTGAGGCTTCATTGACCAGCAGGGGCATTTGATATTCGGTGTATCCGGCATCGGTATTCTTATCCAGGAAATAGGTGATAAGGGCACGTTGTAATTTCGCGCCTTTACCTTTATACACGGGGAAGCCCGCGCCGGTGATCTTATTACCCAGTTCAAAGTCGATGATATCATACTTCTTTGCCAGTTCCCAGTGAGGCAAGGCTCCTTCGCCCAGCCGGGGAACATCTCCTTCCCTAAAAACCTCCTCGTTGTCCTCCTCAGAAGCCCCTGCAGGTACCAGGGCATGGGGAATATTGGGTATATTATAGAGTTGTTTCTGCAATGCTTCGGCGGTCTCATTGAGGGTATCAGAAAGGACTTTGGATTTTTCCTTAAGCCCTCCTGATTTTTCTTTCAGCAAATTCGCTTTCTGGTGCTCCCCGTTCTTGAACATGAGCCCGATCTCCCTGGAAAGGCGGTTGGATTCGGCAAGGGTCTCATCCAGCTCTGCCTGGGTGGAACGGCGTTTCTCGTCCAGCTCCAGCACTTCAGAAAAAATTCCGGAGGCATCAAAATTCCGCTTTTTCAGCGCTTCGATATACGCTTCTTTATTGTCTCTAATATTGGCGACCTGTAACATATAATAGTTTTTGGATGGTATGCTGATGTATTTTTCAGCTAAAAAACAAAAGTAACAAAAGCCCTGTAAACAATCAGTCTAAGGAGGAGGGTAAAATCCACTCATGGTGTGAAAAATGCTTCCACTCCTCGGCAGCCAGATCCACTTTGGGGTCGATGAACCTTTGATACGGCCTGCCGTTGACACTCACCTTGCTCTGCACATAGATTTCCACCTCTTTGCCCTGTGCCGCAAAATCCTGTTTCAACCTTTGGGCGAATTGCCAGATCATATCGGGCTTGGTGGCCATGGCCCGCTGTTGTTTAGGCGAAAGGTAATCGCTGTTCACAATATGGGTGGTATCTTTAGTAGCCCTGTCCACCACCCTGAAGGTGGTGAGGCCGGATTTTGTCCTCAGCATCATTCTCCAGCTTAGCCGATGCCCTTCCTCGGTCCAGAGCACATCATCCTTAAAGAACGAATGCCGCAGGGGCAGGGAGATCTGCACTACGAACCACACAGCCAGAAAGACCAGCAGCGGCTTCTTCCAGCGAGGCACCTCTACCTCATATTGATCGTAATAAGGCTTCTTCCAGAGGAAATAACGATTGATCTTCCTGGAAGGAAAAAAGAAGATAGTAAAGGCCAGGGCCAGGTAAGGAAAGATTCCGATATGAAAAATAAAACTATTGAAGAGGTGAAAGAAAACAGCCGCCACAAAGGCATAGATCCTGGTCTTCCTGTAGAGCAAAAACGGGATGATAAGCAGGTCAAAAAAGAACCCGAAATAAGCGATGGCATAATGCACCCAGGTTTGCTGAAGAAAATCCCCCACCAGCCAGTAATCCTTCTTGGAGGCCATCAACAAACCGGGCAGGGTGGCATCCAGCCAGTCGGGATAAAGTTTCGCGACCGCTGCGTAGGTATAGACAATGGCCATCTGCAATACCAGGAGCAGCCAGCACCATTGCGGCATGGATATTTTTTTCAGCTCCGGCTTTCTCCACACATCAATGGACGCGTAGCGATGGGCAGGCAACAGGAGCATCAAGAAGCACAGCAGCATGAGCAGGTAATAATGGTTGTTATAGGAGGATTTCTGCATGAGATAGACCCCGGCCCACATCACTCCATACATGAACATGCTCAACCTATATTTAAACCCCAGCATCACAAAGATCCCAAACACACCCATGATGGCGTAATACCAGATCATCCCGTCTCCCGGCAGGGGCTGCAGGAATTCAAAGCCTATGAAATTAAAGGTGAATTCCGGCTCCATTAAAGTGCGGCGAATCCAGCCGGTAAAAATGGCCCCGAACGCTTCTATCGCCAGCAGGGCACCAAAAAGGATCCTGAAGACGACCAGCGAAGAATTATCGATCCGGGTAAAAAGCCATTTATCGAGCATAATTATTTTTAATGAACTGCCTTGAAAAAGCTTCATC
>JBEPWW010000071.1:8442-10355 GCA_041642215.1 Salinimicrobium sp.
TCCTGTTTCATGGCAAGCTTTAATTTTTCTATGGAATCGAATTTCTTTTCATCCCGTATGCGGGAAAGCAACTCGATACTCAGGAATTTCCCATAGAGGTCCTCATCCAGCTCAAAAAAATGGGTCTCGATCGTCTTTTCAATACCTCCCACGGTAGGATTGACCCCTATGTTCATCATGCCGAAAACTTCCCGGCCGTTTATCTCTGAACGCACCACATACACCCCATTTTTAGGTATGAGCTTGTAATCTTCTTCTATGTGCAAATTGGCGGTGGGCACTTCAAATTCTTTCCCCAGGCCTTTTCCTTTTACCACCGTTCCTGCCAGGGAAAAAGGATAGCTTAAATAACGATTTGCCTTCTCCACATGCCCCTCCAGTAGGGCGTTCCTGATCTTAGTGGAACTCACCGCCACTTCTTCAATATCCTGCTTGGAGATTTCCTCCACCTCAAAACCATAGGTAAGGCCAAATTCACGAAGGTCATTGATATTTGCGGTACGGTTACGCCCAAACCGGTGGTCATAGCCTATGATCACTTTCTTTGCTTTTAGCTTATGCACCAGGATATCCCGCACGAATTCCAGGGCGGTGAGCCTGGAGAATTGTTTGGTAAAAGGATGGATGATCAAATGATCCACTCCCGTTTTCTCCAGTATCTCCCTGCGCTCCCTGATGGTATTGATGAGTTTGATCCCCGTGTCTTTTTGAAGCACCATCCTGGGATGCGGAAAAAAGGTAAGTATGGCCGATTCCAGTTTGGCCGCCCGTGCCGAGTTCACCAGCCTTTCAATGATCTTTTGATGGCCCACATGTACCCCGTCAAAGGTTCCAATGGTTACCACCGTATGATGCTCACTTTGAAAAGCATTTGCTCCTTTGTGTTCTTTCAAGGCTCTGTCTATTTACCGTTAAAGGTGTTCATTGTATTATTGATTCCCGCCGTACCGAAGGATCTAATGACCTCCACCGACCTTTTAAGCCGCTCCGGAAGGTTTTTCTCTTCTTCTTCGCTCCATTCCCCCAGCACGTAATCCACCTGCCGGCCTTTGGAGAATTCATCGCTTATCCCAAACCGAAAGCGGTTATACCTGGTCGTGTTAAGCTGAGTTTGAATATCCTTTAGCCCGTTGTGGCCGCCATCGCTCCCTTTGGTTTTGACCCTTATGGTGCCAAAAGGTAAATTAATATCATCTGTGATCACCAGCAGGTTTTCCAGGGGCACTTTTTCCTTCTGCAGCCAGTAATTTACGGCTTTTCCGCTCAGGTTCATGTAGGTGGAAGGTTTAAGTAATGTAAAACTACGGCCCTTGAATTTATAGGTAGCCACATCTCCCAGCTTTTGGGTTTCAAATGTTAGCCCCTCCTGTTCTGCCATAAAATCCAGGATACGAAAACCAATATTATGGCGGGTATTGTGGTATTTGGGACCAATGTTACCAAGTCCCACAATCAAAAATTTTTTCATAGATGGAATCTCTTCTTTCTCTTTCTCTTTTTCTTTTTTACCGATAATTCTTCCGAAGAAAGAAAGCATATCTTTTAGTTTTGGTAAAAATAAAAAAAGCATCCCGAATCCGGGATGCTTTTAAAATTATAAACCTTTAAAAGTTTACTCGTTAACTTCAGTTGCCGGTACTTCATCTGCAGCTGTTTCCTCTTCTTCCTCTTCTTCATCGTCGATAGCGACAACATTACGGGAAGTTCTAACCTGGCAAACCACTGTGTTATCTGGGTGCATGATCTTGAAATCATCGCTCTGTAAAGCAGTAACATAAAGTTTGTTACCAATTTTAAGCGGTGCCACGTCAGCCTCGATAAAATCAGGCAGGTTAGAAGGCAGACCTTTCACCCTCATTCGGCGAAGGTTGAACCTTAGAACCCCACCATTCTTAACCCCACGTGGTACTCCT
>JBEPWW010000072.1:0-10215 GCA_041642215.1 Salinimicrobium sp.
CTTCTTTATGCTCACCTCCCCGGCCATTACGCCGGAAGCTCTTGATCTTATCCTGCCCAAAGCTAAAGGCAAGACCACTACGCAACAAAATATCTCTGTAAGCATAACCAAGGACCTCCAGGTATATATCAACAAGGAAAGAGTTAGTAACAGTGCTCTTGAGCAGCGCTTAAAAGAGCAGTTAAGCGGGGTTGAAAATCCCACCATTATATTAAGAGCCGAAGAAGGTGTGCCTATTGAAAAGGCGGTAAATGTGATGGATATAGCTAACAGGAACAGGTATAAGATCGTTCTTGCTGTGAAGCCGGAATAGGTTGTGAAGGCTTGGGAAAATAATTTCATATTCTTGTTTTATGGAATTAAAGTTGATGAGTAGAATTCACACACACTAAGGAAAAGCGGGTGAAATATTTAGAAACAAAACATGAAAAAAGATCATTTGCCATTACGGTAACCCTACACGTATTGCTGATTCTTTTGCTGTTGTTTTTTGGTTTTACCTATCTGGATCCTCCCCCGGAGAGCGGAATCGCGATTAATTTTGGGACTTCTGAAACCGGATCAGGTATTGAACAGCCTCAAGAGGCGGTGCAGGCAGCACCACAAAAAAGCAGGCCTGAGGTAACCCCGGTAGAAACGGAAATCAAGGAGGAGGTAGTGACTCAGGAGATTGCGGAGGCACCGGTGATCGAAAAAGAACAAAAAAAGGAGCCGGTTGTTGACGTGGAAAAGCCGGTGGAAAAGAAAGAAGAAGAACCCGTTAAAAAGCCCGATCCTAAACCGGAGAAATCTACTACAGATGCATTGAGTAGTATCCTTAACGGACCCGAAAGTGAAGGGACTACGAGCGGAGGAGAAGGCAATGATAACCTGGCTGGTGATAAAGGAGATCCTGATGGTGATCCTGACGCCAGGGCATATTATGGAAATGGCCGGGGACTTGACGGGGATGGAAATTACCTCCTCGGGGGTCGAAAAGCCCTTAACAAAGAGAAATTCCTGCAGGACTGTAATGAATCAGGGATTGTAGTAGTACAGATCGAGGTAGACCGGAGTGGGCAAGTCATACGTGCTACACCGGGAGTGAAGGGGACAACCAACAGTGCTGCCTGTTTACTTGATCCTGCAAAAAGAGCAGCGCTTGCCACGCGGTTTAACAGTGATTCAGAAGCCCCCTCCAAACAAGTGGGAACCATTATTTACAACTTCAAACTCTCAGAATAATTGACGACTTATCAGCAAACTGTTGAATGGATGTTTCAACAGTTACCCATGTATCAGCAGGTGGGGGAAAAAGCTTATAAAGTGGATCTTTCGAATATCAGGAAACTGGCCGATCACCTTTGTGAGCCTCACCGAGATTTCAGGAGCATTCATGTAGCCGGTACCAACGGAAAAGGTTCGGTTTCACACATGCTCGCTTCCATCCTGCAGGAAAGTGGTTTTAAAACCGGCCTATACACGTCTCCTCACTTAAAAGATTTCAGGGAACGAATAAGGATTAACGGTAAGGAGATAAGCCAGCAGGCGGTAGTGGAATTCATTACCGAAAACCGCTCCTTTCTGGAAAAAGAAAGCCTCTCCTTTTTTGAAATGACTGTGGGAATGGCCTTCCGTTATTTTTCCCAGGAAAAAGTAGATATAGCCGTGATAGAGGTCGGGCTTGGCGGGCGATTGGATTCTACCAATATTATTTCTCCGGAACTGTCGGTTATTACAAACATAGGATACGACCACACCAAAATACTGGGTGATACCCTGCCGCAAATTGCTTCGGAAAAAGCCGGGATCATTAAAAAGGATGTACCAGTGGTAGTGGGGGAAGTTCACCAGGAGACCCTGCCGGTTTTTAAAAGAATAGCAGGAGAAAACCGGTCCATGCTTTCTTTAGCCGAAGAAATTAAAGGGGAGGTGCCTTCAACGGACCTTAAAGGAGCGTACCAGGCGAAAAATATTGCCACTGTTCTGACGGCAGTGGAAATCCTACGGGAGAGAAGCTGGCAGATCCCGCCTCAGGCTGTGAAACGAGGTCTGGAACATGTGGTAGCCAATACCGGCCTTAGAGGGCGCTGGGAGGTCTTGAAGGACGTTCCGAAGGTTATTTGTGATACGGCCCACAATAAAGAAGGCTTGCAATATGCCATGAAGCAGCTTCAGGAGGAACCTCATGAAGTCCTGCATATGGGATTTGGAGTGGTGAATGACAAAGACCTTTCCGGGATTTTTCCTTTTTTGCCCAGGGAAGAAAAATATTATTTCTGCAAGCCAACTATTCCAAGGGGATTGGATGCTGAGGTTCTGGCACAAAAAGCGAAGGATTTTGGCCTTCATGGCGAAGCATTTATTTCGGTTTCAGAGGCTTATAAAAGTGCCCTGAAGGCTGCAGGGGAGCGGGATGTTATATACGTTGGAGGGAGTACTTTCACGGTGGCAGAAATAATTTAATTTTTTTAAAATTATTCTTTGCATAATTAAAAATGTAGTCTATATTTGCATCCGCATTCACAGAGAGACATACTCGAAAATGAGTGCTGAAAAGTTCAAAGTTTTAATGATTAGGGCGCGTAGCTCAGTTGGTTCAGAGCACTTGGTTTACACCCAAGGGGTCAGGGGTTCGAATCCCTTCGCGCCCACAAGAAAAGGCTTCCTATTTGGAGGCCTTTTTTGATTATAATACATTAAGGGTGATTAGCTCAGTTGGTTCAGAGCACTACCTTGACAGGGTAGGGGTCACTGGTTCGAATCCAGTATCACTCACAGTTCAAAAAAAAACCTCGCAGGTTCCTGCGAGGTTTTTTTATTTTAGGCATTAGAGCAGGTCCAGGATCCTTTCCAAAGCCATTCCTCTGGAGCCCTTGATAAGAATGGTGGAATCGCGGATCTGCGCCGGATTAAATGCCGTTTTGAAATCCTCGAAATTTTTAAACTTTTGTATTCTGGCATCATCAGTATTGGTGCTATAGAAGTTCTCTCCTAAAAGAAAAACGCGATCTATTTCTGCATTTTGCAATTTGTTTACCAGTTGCTGATGCTCCTCTTCAGATACGGCCCCCAGCTCAAACATGTCTCCAAGAAAAACAGCCTTTCGGTCAGCCTTTGTGGCTTCGAAGTTTTCCAAAGCGGCTGCCATACTTGTGGGATTGGCATTATAGGCGTCCAGAATGATCTTCACCGTGTCCTTCAGGATGATCTGGGAGCGGTTGTTGCCCGGCACGTAATTTTCAATGGCGTCTTTTATAGTCGGTTTCGGCACTTCAAAATAAATTCCAAGGGCATACGCTGCGGCCATGTTCGCGGCGTTATAACCCCCTGTTAGCTGGCTTGTAATGAGCTCTCCTTCTGCTATGATCTGCGCGTATTCGGTCCCTGCAGGATAGTCTATAAAGACCTGGGCTTCCCTGGATGGTCCAAAGCTGAAGTTTCTGGAATACGAGGTCTGTTTTTGCTGGATAGGATCGCTTATATTCAGCAACAGGGTTTTGCTGTTCTCTTTAAGGAAATCGTATAGCTCACTCTTGCCTTTGATTACTCCTTCAACACTTCCGAAGCCTTCCAGGTGGGCCTTCCCGAAATTGGTGATATATCCCAGGTCGGGTTTCGCAATACGGGAGAGCACAGTAATCTCTCCCTGGTGGTTTGCCCCCATTTCTACTATTCCCACCTCTGTATGAGTAGACATGGAAAGCAGGGTGAGAGGGACCCCTATATGGTTGTTTAAATTACCTTTTGTGGCAGTTGTCCTGTATTTTTTGGACAGCACTGCGTTGATCAGTTCCTTTGTGGTGGTTTTTCCATTACTCCCGGTTAGGCCTATGACCGGAATACCCAGCCAATCCCGATGATACGTGGCAAGTTCCTGCAGGGTATGCAGGACATTCGTTACCTTGATGAATTCCTGCGCTTCCGGTAGCTTCGGGTCATCAATAACGGCATAGGAGACTCCTTTTTTAATGGCTTCTTCTGCAAATTCATTTGCATCAAAATTTGCTCCTTTGAGAGCAAAGAAGATACTGCCGGGAAGGATGTTCCTTGTGTCGGTACTGATTCCTGAGCTTTCCAGGAACAGTTGGTGTAGCTTTTTCATTTTCATAAAATAAAACTAATAAAAAAGGCCCTAAATCACTTAGGGCCTTTGGATATTCTTTTGAAACGGTTATTCTTAGTGTCTCGCGGTCTTGTTTTGGTTCTGAGATTTGGAACCTACCCTGGACATCGCATTACGGAACCCGATATAATCGGTTGCCATATCTTGCGGGAAATATCTTCTTTGTGCGGGATCCAGCCAATATGCCCGGTCTCTCCATGAACCACCTTTATAAACACGTACATCATCACTTATAAGGGTTGTCCTTGCTGAAGATTCATCAAATTTAGGTTTTGGCCTACCCATGGAATCTACTTCGGTTTGGTGTACCGGTGCATTGTACATTCTTTTGGCAGGTTCTTCGGCTTCCGTAAAGGCATCATAATATCTCGATGAGCGTTTGTCTCCGTCACGGAAGTTTCGGTTATCGCTTTCAGAGAAATTAGGGCGTAGATAAGAATCTTCCTCTCCTATAGGTACGGTGGCGATCTCTCCCGGAAGGTTTCTTGCTACCACTCTTCCTGTGCTCAAAGTGTCATATACCACTTCATCTGGTCCAAGCACTTTTACAGAGCCGTCCTCTGTAATTGCATGTTTGGTATACACGTTTCCACGGTAATAATTGAAATCATTGAATTCATCATCCACGATCGGGCGGTAAACATCTGCTACCCATTCGGCAACATTGCCGGCCATGTCGTAAAGACCAAAATCATTAGGTTCATAAGATTTTACTTCCGCGGTAATATCAGCCCCATCATCACTCCATCCGGCTATCCCGCCGTAATCTCCGTCTCCCTGTTTGAAGTTGGCCATTTGGTCCCCGCGCCTTTTCGCGTCACCAGACCTGGTGTACTGGCTGTCCCATGGGTATTTTTTTCTACCTCTATAGGCGTTATAGTTCCTGATGCCCACAAGGGCCAGTGCTGCATATTCCCATTCGGCTTCTGTTGGAAGGCGATATTCGGGTAAGAGGATCCCGTGTTTACGCTGCACATATAAATTAGTGCTGTCTGGTCTCGTAAATCGGTCAGCTTTTTTTCCTCCTCTTGTTATACTGTCGTTCCCTCCATAGGCTTTGCTTGGAGCGTTGAGATAGGCCTCGGTGCTGAAATTCTGGCTGGCATTTGTGCTGTACCGGGCTCCCTCTTGTGTGAATCCTTCCTTCTCAAGCCTTAATTCATTAACCCGGTCTGTTCTCCATTTGCTGTATTCCACAGCCTGGATCCAGCTTACTCCCACTACCGGGTAATTGGCGTATGCAGGATGGCGCAGGTAGTTATTGGTCATGGTTTCATTATAGCCCAACCTGTTTCGCCAAACAAGCGTATCAGGTAGTGCTCCTTTGTAAATTTCCCGATACCTGTCTTCGCTTGGAGGATAAACTTTTTTGAGGTAATCCAGGTATTCCATATACATGAGGTTGGTCACCTCGGTTTCGTCCATATAAAAGGACATTACGTGTTGCTGTGTGGGGGTGTTGTTCCAGTCGTGCATAACATCATCCTGTACCCTTCCCATGGTGAAAGTTCCTCCTTCCACGAAAACAAGACCCGGCCCGGTATCCTGCTCTTTGTAATCGGCATTGTAATCAAAACCACCCTCTTTGGAATTAATATCCCATCCTGTTCCACGGGAGCTGTTTTTGTAATCTTTTGAATTGTTACAGCTCAGTAGACCAACGCTAACGGCGATGGAGAAAAGTACTTTTATAGCAACATTATTTCTCATATGAATGATATCTTTTGAAGCAATTTTATCTTTGCAATATAGTAATTAACGTAAAACTTTCAATTTTATTTCTTTATAACCCGCTTCCTTATGTGCTTCTTAGGCCTCAAAAAGGATAGAAGCAGCTTACTTTCCTATGACAGCAAATAAAAGACTTTCTGCTGCCCGGTTCGTACAGTGGCAAAAGTAATTGTTTTTTTATAAAAGCAGCGATAAATTCATGAGGTGATTTTTTTGAGATGGGGGGTGTATTTATTTATGTTTCAATAATTTATGTTATTTATTATGCGTCAATGGCAGCTGTGGTCAGGGAAATAGGGGGAGGTATTGGTAATTTCGGGGAAGTTTCAGGTAAATTTTTCATGAAACAGCAGGCTTTGCAGTCTTTTAAAGATGAGAAAGTGGAGGAAAGTTAAGCTTCTGTATAAGGTTTTCTAAAAAAAGCCGTTATAAATTAGGAAAAGGAGAAATCCCGATATTTGGTTATTTTTTAAAATCATTCGGGTATATTTGTTAATAACTAACCAGACCTATGAAGAAATTATCACTCTTTTTGATAAGTGCAGTGTGTTTAATCAGTTCCACGGGACAGGCGCAGGAGCAGGATCGAGTCATTACTACTGCGGTGCCTTTTCTGCTTATTGCTGCTGATGCCCGGGCCGCAGGATTGGGCGACCAGGGGGTGGCCACTCCCGTGGATGCATTCTCACAACAGTGGAATCCCGCCAAATATGTCTTTGCTGAGAGCCAACAAGGGGTAGGGGTTACCTATACACCTTACCTGAGTGAATTGGTGAATGATATCTTCCTGGGTAATATCACCTATTATAATCGGCTGGATGAGCGAAGTGCCTTTGCGGCAAGTTTTAAATATTTTAGCCTGGGGAATATAGAGGCCAGGGAAAATCCTAATGACCTGCCGTTGATCCTTAGTCCTAATGAATTTACTTTTGATCTTTCTTATGCCCTGCGCCTAAGTGACCATTTTTCCATGGCGGTTGCAGGACGTTACCTAAGATCTGACCTTAAGCTCGCACCGGTAGATCCAGATGCGACTGCCGCAAGTACCTTTGGGGTGGATGTGGCTGCCTTTTACCAGAGTAACACGATCGATTTTACCAGATTTGACGGCCGATGGAGGGCAGGAGCCAATATTTCAAACATAGGGCCAAAGATCAAGTATGATGAAGGAGGGCAGGAAAATTTCATTCCTACCAATTTCAAACTTGGGGGTGGTTTTGATTTTATTCTCGATAATTCCAACAAGATCGGGTCTTACCTGGAGTTTAATAAATTGTTGGTGCCAACCCCGCAGGATTTTGATGGGGATGGGGATATAGATGCCGAAGATAATCGGGAGTATAATTCCATTGGTGCCATCGAAGGAATCTTTAAGTCATTTGGGGATGCCCCAGACGGCTTTAGCGAGGAGCTGAAAGAGATAACCTGGGCCCTGGGTGCCGAATACGTTTATGAAGATGTCTTCTCTTTGAGGACCGGGTATTTTAATGAAAGTGAAGAAAAAGGATCCAGGAAATTCTTTGCCCTGGGAGCGGGATTTCGATATACCGTTGTTAATATTGATGTTTCCTACCTGTTCTCGACCTCAAAGGTGGTAAGCCCCTTAGAAGGAACATTGAGGTTTGGGCTGACCTTTAACTTTGGAAGACAGTACAATGAGTTCAATTAGACTTTCTTAAACTTTGTAGGCTTAGGTTTTTGACCGCTATTGTTTAACTTTGTCTTATCTGAAGGATATTGCAAAGTCGCACAATGTTCTGTGAACCGGAAGTGAATTTTTGTTCACGTGAATCGATTTAGCACGTTGTCCTCCTATTTATTATCTCAATAACATGAAAAAAGTTACTATAAGCGCCGAACTTGATATTTACGATTCGGTAGAAGAACTGCCCCAGGATATTCAGGACCTTATGCAGCATGCGATTTCGGCCAGGGAGAAATCGTACTCCCCGTATTCGAAATTCAGGGTAGGGGCCGCAATTCTGTTGGACAATTCTGAAGTAGTTACAGGCAGCAATCAGGAAAATGCATCCTATCCGGCCGGTTTATGTGCCGAGCGTACCGCTATTTTTTACGCCGGGGCAAAGTTTCCTGAAGCGAAAATGAAAAAGATGGCCCTCTCGGCCCGGTCCTTAAACCATAAAGTGGAGACACCTACGCCCCCTTGCGGGTCCTGTCGACAGGCCATAGCTGAGTATGAGGTCAAGCAGGAGCAGCCTATCGAAATTTATTTTATGGGGGAAACCGGTAAAGTGGTGAAATCCAGGTCGATTTCAGACCTTCTTCCGCTAATTTTCGATCATTCTTATCTATAGGAATTTTAATAGGTTTTTTACAGTAAAAACTGTTTTCCATTCCTTTTGAAAATAGTATTTTTGTCTTTCGCTTGGCGTAAGCATTGCTTAGCATTAAAAATTTAGCAGTTAATGAAAAAAATTACAAAAGCCACTTACCTGAAGTGGTATGAGGACATGCTGTTTTGGCGCAAGTTTGAGGATAAACTTGCCCAGGTTTATATTCAGCAAAAAGTAAGAGGATTTTTGCACCTATATAATGGTCAGGAAGCGATTCTTGCAGGAGCTTTACATACAATGGACCTGTCAAAAGACAAGATGATCACTGCTTACAGGAACCACGTACAGCCCATTGGTATGGGTGTGGATCCTCGAAAGGTAATGGCAGAGTTATACGGTAAAAAGACCGGCACCTCCCAGGGTCTGGGTGGTTCCATGCACATCTTTTCCAAAGAGCACCGCTTTTACGGGGGGCACGGAATTGTTGGAGGTCAGATCCCTTTAGGGGCCGGACTTGCATTTGCTGACAAATATTTTAAAAGAGATGCCGTTACCCTTACCTTTTTAGGGGACGGGGCTGCAAGGCAGGGCTCGCTGCATGAAACCTTCACCATGGCTGTGAAATGGAACCTGCCGGTTGTATTCTGCGTGGAAAATAATGGATATGCAATGGGTACTTCTGTTGCCCGTACTTCTAAAAGCACCGAGATATGGAAATTAGGACTGGGGTATGATATGCCATGTGGTCCTGTAGATGCCATGAATCCTGTAAAGGTAGCCGAAGCTTTGGACGAGGCTATTGTAAGGGCCCGTAAGGGGGAAGGACCAACTTTCCTCGAATTGAAGACCTACCGGTACAGAGGGCACTCTATGAGTGATGCCCAGAAATACCGTACCAAAGAAGAGGTGGCAGAATATCAAAAGATCGACCCCATCACCCAGGTAAGGGATATCATTAAGGAGAACAAATACGCAACAGATAAAGAGATCAAGGAGATCGATAAGCGGGTCAAAGACCTGGTTGCTGAATGTGAGAAATTCGCAGAGGAATCTGATTTCCCTGATAAAAATGTAATGTACGATGTGGTGTATGAGCAAAAGGATTATCCTTTTTTACCCCATAAACTAGACTAAAGCTATGGCAGAAGTAATTAAAATGCCGCGTTTGAGCGACACCATGGAAGAAGGTGTGGTAGCAAAGTGGCTGAAACAAAAAGGTGACAAAGTAGAAGAAGGCGACATCCTGGCTGAGATCGAAACAGATAAGGCTACGATGGAATTCGAATCTTTTTATGAAGGAACCTTACTGCATATTGGAATAGAAGAAGGCGAAACTGCGCCGGTTGATACTTTACTGGCTATTATTGGTGAGGAAGGAGAAGACATTTCCGGGCTGCTGCAGGGTGATGGTTCAGCCGAACCCGAATCTAAGGAGGCGGCAAAGGAAGAGCAGCAGGAAGCTCCCGCAGAGACAGAAGCATCTGCTGATTCTTCAGAAGAGATCCCTGAAGGGGTTGAGGTGATAAAAATGCCAAGGCTTAGTGATACGATGGAAGAAGGTACGGTAGCTTCCTGGTTAAAACAAAAAGGCGATAAAGTAGAAGAAGGGGATATCCTGGCCGAGATCGAGACCGATAAGGCTACTATGGAATTTGAATCCTTCTATGAAGGAACCCTGCTCCATATTGGGGTACAGGAGGGAGAGACGGCCCCTGTAGACAGTGTCCTGGCCATTATAGGGCCTGAAGGGACAAATGTTTCTGCCTTTGTTGCAGGTGGCGGAAGCGTTCAAAAGAAATCTTCCGGAAAAAAACCTGAAGAAAAAGAAGAAAGCAGCGAGGCAACTGCCGGTGAAAAATCTGTATCCGGGCAAGCCCAGGTTGCAGGTGACGGCGGTAGGATCTTCGCTTCACCTCTTGCTAAAAAGATGGCAGAAGACCTGGGGATCAATCTTGCAGCCGTGAAAGGTTCGGGAGAAAATAACCGTATCGTTAAAAAAGATATTGAAGCTTACAAGCCTTCAGAAAAACCGGCGGCGGCCAAACAGGTTGCAGAAACTGTGAAGGGAGAGCCTTCTAAAGCAGC
>JBEPWW010000073.1:0-10212 GCA_041642215.1 Salinimicrobium sp.
TCATTGCTGAAGTTCGCGTTATCTGCCCCGGCTGCGGTAAGCAGGATCGGCCTCCCTCCCTTTACAGGAATGGTGTACATATTCTTAAACAGCCCCGGGCTGGGGAACCTCACGCTCTCTGCCGGCGCGTTGCGGCCACTGCCAAAGAGGACTTTCACGTCATCTGCGGTAAAATCATACGGCAGGTCATCTGTGCTGTTGAAGGTAAGCCTCACAGGCGCACCGCCGGTAGCGGGCATGGTGAATACATCAAAATTGCCGTAGCGGTCGCTGGCAAAAGCGATGGTTTTGCCGTCGTTGCTCCACACGGGCCAGCCCTCATAAGCGTCCCCTGTTGTGAGGGGCACGGCCGTCCCGCCGCTCTGTGCCACCCGGTACAGGTTGCCCATGTAGCTAAAGATTATCGTATTCCCGTCTGGCGAGATACTGGGATAGCGCAGCCAGTGGGCTGCCTCCTGTGCAGTCACAGAAGCTGAAAAAAAGGCAATAAAGATTGCCAGAAAAAATCTTTTCATGAAAGTAGGTTTTTGAAAGCTAATGAAGTAAAGATAACAATTGAAGATAATAATAACAGATTTTCATCTGCCAGCATTTCAATTATTGGATGATAGCAGTTCATTTTGGAAAGCCTGCAGGCTTTTTCCCGCTTCCGTATCATGATTCAGTTCTAACAATGCACGTTCCAATGCACCTAAGACGGCAATAAGATCATTTGCTGACACCGAACCCATATGACCGATCCTAAAATAGGACGCTTTGATTTCTGAAAGAAGTCCCCCGGCAAGGAGAACATTACTGCTGGCTACTTTTGAAAGTAATGCCGCACCATTAATTCCTTTGGGATAATAAACTGCCGTAAGCGTGCTAGCCGCTATGCTTTCTGATTTTGGCAGTATTTCGAGATCTAATGCCTTGATCCCCGCTCTGAAGGCTTTTGCCAAAGTTTGATGTCTTTTAACCCTTTGATCCAAACCTTCTTTACAGATGATTTTCAAGCTGGTTTCCAATGCCACAATCAGATTAACCGCCGGTGTTCCGAAATATGAGGGTCTTCGTGCTTCGTACGCGCTCATTACAGGTAACCAGTTACTCCAGTCAGCATAGTAATTCTGCACAGGGGTTCTTCTATTTTTCCATACTTCCATCGCTTTTTGGGATGCCACCAAAAGGGCCAGACCGGGAGGGACACCAATGGCTTTCTGTGACCCTGCTAGAACCACATCAAGACCCCATTTATCCTGGTCTATTTCTTCTCCTGCAACCGAGCACACGCCATCCAAAATACTCAGAGCGCCATATTTTTGGGCCAATCTGGCTATAGGTTCTGGATCTACAAGCACTCCTGTAGAGGTGTCTATATGAGTAAAAGTAAGGGCTTTATACTTTCTGGCCTTAAGCTCTTTTTCAATTGCTTCGAGACTTACAACTTCACCCGGGGGAACTTCTAAGACAGTAGTGTTTGCACCATAGCGATCCAGAATGTCCTTAAACCGTTGCCCAAAGTAGCCTGTGGAGATTACCAAAACAGGATCAGCTTGTTATATTAGATTGGCGGCTGCCATATCCATAGCCAGAGTTCCGGTGCCTGCAACGATAAAAGGCTGTCCCTTCGGAGACTTCCACACCGCTCTCATGAGTTCGAGGCTGTTTCCAAAAGTCTCGATAAAATCTGGAGCAACATGACTATTGGTAGGCATTCCCATTGCCTCTAACACTTCCGGTTCAAATTCTATAGGACCGGGAATCATAATTAATTTTCTACCCTTCATTAGTCGTCCTTTATTTTTAAAAATTAGGTTTACCTGTTTTCGCGAAAATATTCCTTTTCGATATAATCAAAAATGCGACACCTTACAGTACCGCATTTATTATTTGAACAGAATTAATTATTTATCCAGAACAGGTTCTCGTTTGGAAACAGGTTTTCGTTTAAGAACAGGATGATGGTTAAACTGGTTACTTGTGTTCTTTTCTCCTTCTGCTTTGAGAGCTTTTTCTCCGGCAAAGAAGCTTTTGTGATCGTCTCCCAGATCTGAACCTGCCATACGCTGATGTTTGACACAGGATACGCCCTTCCTGATTTCTTTTCTTTGAACCCCTTTTACATAAGCCAGCATCCCTTCTTCTGCAAAATATCCTTTTGTAAGATCATTCATTTGAAGTGCTGTTGTATGATATGTTGGGAGCGTGATCAAGTGATGGAAAATTCCAGCTTCTCTTGCACCATCTATTTGGAAGGTTCTGATCTTTTGATCTGCACGATGGGATAATTCGGTATTATCATATTCTGCGTCCATCAGGTTATTTAGATCATAGGCTGTCATATTTTCACCTTCAGCAAGCATATCTTCATAAGCCTGTTGCCGGAAATTCAGGGTCCAGTTAAAAGATGGTGAGTTATTGTAGACCAGCTTGGCATCAGGTATTACTTCTTTCACCCGGTTTACCATGTGGGCGATCTGTTTTACATCGGGTGTGGGCGTTTCTATCCATAATAGATCTGCTCCATTTTGGATGCTAGTAATACAATCCAATACCACCCTGTCGATATTGGTCCCATTTCTGAATTTGTACAAACCATTTGGTAACCTCACGGGACGCATTAGTTTCCCCTTTCGTTTTATAAGGACATCATCTTCTTTAGCATCGCTGACTGCAATTTCTTCGGCCTCTATAAAAGCTAAATACTGAGAAGCCAACCCCCCCGGTTCCTGACTTACCGGAAGTTTTTGGGTAAGACCGGCACCTTCAGAATCTGTTCTTGCTACAATGATTCCGTCTTCTACACCTAATTCAATGAAAGCATATCTCACCGCATTTAATTTAGCGATAAAATCTTCATGAGGCACAGTAACTTTTCCATCCTGGTGGCCACATTGTTTTGCATCAGAAACCTGGTTTTCGATCTGAATGGCACAAGCTCCGGCCTTGATCATCTTTTTAGCCAGGAGATAGGTTGCTTCTTCGTTACCGAATCCCGCATCAATATCTGCAATAATTGGAACTACATGGGTTTCATAATTTTCGATCTGATCCTGAACATCCTCCCCCTTTTCTAACCTTCTAAAGAGATCGTTCAGTTCAATAGCATCTGCCTGGCGCAAGAATTCATAGATTTCCTCAATTAAAGAAGGGACAGCAGTTTTTTCGTGCATGGACTGATCTGGCAGAGGGCCGAATTCTGAACGTAAGGCCGCAACCATCCACCCGGAAAGGTATAAATACTTTTTGCTGGTTGTCTTGTGGTGTTTTTTAACGGCTATCATTTTTTGCTGCGCTACAAATCCATGCCAGCAACCAAGCGATTGCGTATATTGTGATGGATCTTCATCATAATCGGCCATATCTCTTCTCATTATGGCTGCTGTATATCTTGCGATATCCAAGCCTGTTTTAAAACGATTCTGGGTAAGCATCCTGGCCGCGCTTTCGGGTTTTATCCCATTCCAGGTTGCTCCATACTTTTTCTTAAGATCTTTTACAGCTTCTAATGCAGAGCTGTAATTTGGTTTTGGTTGAATTTTCATAATTTTGTTTTAGTTATTTATTTTTAATAATTAGATCCTGTTGATTGTTGCCGCAATCGCAGGATTGCTTTTTTTAGAGGTATTGATAGGCCGGTAGCGTTAAAAACTCTTCAAACTTTTCTGATAATACCAGTTTGTCGAAAAGCTCTATAGCGAGTTTATAGCGGTTGTTCGTACTCACGTTATCCCCAAATTCTTTTTGGATATTTTCTACTTCATCGTTCAACAAATCGATGTACAATTCAGTATTGAATTTGCGTCCGTCTTCCAGAATGACTTCATGTTTTAACCATTGCCATAATTGGGTTCTCGAAATTTCGGCAGTGGCTGCATCCTCCATTAAATTGTAAAGCGCCACAGCACCGTACCCTCTCAGCCAGGCTTCAGTATAAAGAACACCCACATTAATGTTTTTTCTGATTCCGGCTTCTGTTACAGTCCCTTTTGGTATTTCCACCAGATCGTTTTCTGAAATATTGAGATCTTCACAGGAAACGTGCAACTGGTTGACGGTTGGCATATGTTTGTCAAACTCTGTCATAGCGACTTCAACTAATGCAGGATGGGCGACCCATGTACCATCATGCCCGTTTTTCACTTCCCGTTCTTTGTCCTTCCTTACTTTTTCCAATGCTGCTGCATTGGCTTTTTCATCATTCTTGATAGGGATTTGAGCTGCCATCCCGCCAATGGCAAGAATGCCTCGTTCATGACAGCGTTGGATCACAAGTAGGGAATAAGCCTGCATAAAAGGTGTGGTCATGGTCACCTGATCGCGGTTGGGCACCACAAAATCTGCATGATTCCTGAATTTTTTGATGTATGAAAATATGTAATCCCAACGACCACAATTGAGACCCACTATGTGATCTTTCAACTCAAAAATGATCTCGTCTAACTGAAAACTTGCAGTAATCGTTTCAATAAGAACGGTTGCTTTAAACGTCCCTTTCGGCACATCGAGGTATTCCTGTGCAAAAACAAACACCTCGTTCCACCAGCGAGCTTCCAGATAATGCTCCAGTTTTGGAAGATAAAAATAGGGCGCAGTGTTATTATTCAATAAGGTGTGCGTGTTGTGAAATACATATAATCCAAAATCCACCAGGCTACCTGAAGTTTTTTCATCATTGATCAAAATATGTTTTTCATTTAAATGCAGGCCTCTGGGCCTAATCATCAAAACAGCAGTATTTTGATTTAAACTGTAAGATTTCCCACGCTCTGAATCTACCAAAGAAATGGTTTTATTGTTCGCATCGAGCAGATTTTGTTGACCTTCAATGACATTTGCCCAGGTAGGCGCAGTACTGTCTTCCAGATCTGCCATAAATGTACGGGCTCCCGAATTCAAGGCATTGATGACCATTTTTCTGTCTACAGGTCCTGTTATCTCTACGCGCCTGTCCTTTAGATCTTCAGGAATATTACCTGCAGTCCAGTCGCCTTCTCTAATTGACACGGTTTCCTGAGGGAATTCAGGCAACTTACCTTCATCAAAAGCCTGTTGTTGTTTTATACGCTTTTCGAGCAGGGATAATCTTTCCGGATTAAATCGTTCATGAAGTGCTGCTATAAAATCCAGCGCATCATCTGTAAGAATGTCGGGGTAGTAGTTCTTTACCTCCTTGGAAAAATTAAGATTTGACAATTTTAAAGGCTTGGTTTCCATAGTTTTAGTGTTTTGATATAACAATATTACTGTAAATTTCTAAATAAAACAAGCGAACGTTCGCTAAAAATAGAAATTCGCAAAATTATAATATTCGCTAAAAAGCGTATATTTGTTTTTATGGAAGAAGATTATATCAAGATTATACTAGGCCTGAAACTAAAGCAGATAAGGACCGAGAAGAATTTATCTTTGTTTGGATTGTCCAAACTTTCGGGTTTATCAAAGTCTTATTTAAATGAAATCGAGAACGGAAAAAAATATCCAAAGCCAGACAAAATTGCTTTGCTCTCAGACAAGCTGGAAGTTCCTTATGACCAAATGGTTTCTCTAAAGCTGGATAAGAATTTAGCTCCAATAGGTGAGCTATTACAATCAAAAATCCTAAAGGAAATACCATTAGACCTCTTTGGTATCAAAGAAAGCGATTTAATAGACATTGTGAGTAACGCACCTACAAAGGTAACGGCCTTTATTAGTACCATAATTGAAATTGCACGTCATTATAACTTTAGTAAAGAAAGTTTCTTTCTGGCTGCCGTACGTTCTTTTCAGGAAGCCAATAACAATTACTTTGATGACCTGGAACAGCAGGTTTTGAATTTTTCAAAAGCTTATCAAGTGGATCTATCGAGATCCCTCACATCAAAAGACTTAGAAGAGATCCTGGTCGAAGAATATGGCTACGTCATTAATGACAACGAATTGAGCAGAAATGAAGCTTTAGGGAACTTACGCTCTGTTTTCGTGCCTCAAACCAAAACCCTGCTACTTGCGAATGGCGTAGATGAAGCGCAACGTACGTTTATTTATGCAAAAGAAATTGGCTACAATTATTTAAAGATTTCGGACAGGCTACATACTTTTCCCTGGATCAAATTCCAGCGGTTTGATCAGGTGCTCAATAATTTCTATGCCTCTTATTTTGCCGGAGCACTTGTCATCCCCAGTGATCAATTGACATTAAAATTGGAAAGGATTTTTAAAAAAGAAACTTTTGACCAGGCTCTTTTTCTAAACACCCTGAATAGTTTTAATGCTTCACCGGAGTCATTTTATCAGCGTTTGACGAATATTCTGCCCAAAGAATTTAATATCCAGAATTTATTCTTTCTAAGATTTACCCATAAAGCAGGTACCGAGAAATTCCACCTGAACAAGGAACTTCATTTAACACATCAGCATTCTCCAAGAGCTAATGAGACCAATGAGCATTACTGCAGGCGTTGGGTATCTTTAAAGAGTTTAAAGAAAATTAGTCAAAATAAGAGCTTTCATGAATTTGATATTCAGATTTCCAGTTATCCAAGCCATGGTACCACGTACTTAGTGCTCTCATCTGCAACCAAAGACCCTTTTAAAAATAATCAGTACAGGAGTATCAGTATAGGATTGCTGATCAATAAACAGCTCGAGCGTAAGGTGAATTTTCTGGGGGACAGGAATATAAAACGACGGGAAGTAGGCGTTACCTGTGAACGCTGCGGGATCGCTGACTGCGAAGTGAGGCAAGCCCCCGCAGTAGTTCTCGAGCGGGAATCCAGGAATAAGAAAATCGAAAGAATTGTCGAAGAATTAAATGCTAAATTTCAGAATTAAGTATGCGGCAAAATACAACAACCTGACCTTTTAGTTCTTGCTGCAGCCTGACAAAAAATTACCTGCTACGTCTATTCCTTCCGCAGAAAAGGGCAAACGTAAGACTGCAACAGCTTGTTCCGCAGGCCGGTAAAAGCAGGTGTAAGAAATAAGAAATGTACTTTTATAGGATCAAAAAAACAGGTCGTTTGGCCAATTTCATCACAACTGCTGCTGCATCCACACTGCAAACTCCCGTTCATAGACGCGGGTGAGGATGATCACCGCCGCACCTATGAACACGAATAGCCAGGAAAACTTTTCCTGCTTTATCTGCCACCAGGAGATCAATGCGAGGATCACGTATGGCAGGCTCAGGAGAAGATTAGGCACGGGCCAGGCCTCTCCAAAGAGCACCACCACCAGTTTCATGAACACATAGAAAATACTGTAAAACAGGATAATCTTTGTGAGGATGATAAGGTTTCTTTGAGACATTAACTATTACTGATTGTAATTTGCAGGTGATTTTCGTTGCCTGAACTCCTTTTCAAATGCGGCACCAAGCTGAAGAAGCTGCGCTTCTTCAAAAGGCCGGGCAATAAACGTAGCGCTTTTTGGTTCCCCGCTGGCCTCATATCCCATTGGGACTGTAAGGGCAGGGTATTTAGCCACAGCCGCATATCCCGCATGATAATTATTTATAGACAGCACAGCATCCAGCTTATGCTCATCCATAGGTTCATCAAAAAACCTTCTTCCGTTTTCCTGTAGGCGTTGTCTCAGTTCAGCAAGTTCAGCATCAGATGTGGTATCCACAGTAATACCTTCAAACAATCGCTGTCCATAAGGCGCGCGTAAGGTAGTATCCTGCAGGTTGAACTGCAAAACATCCTCCACATTCTTCACCTTGATATTTTTACCGGCAGAAGTGGTAATATAGGCTGGCAGATCGCGTTTCATATCGGCGTCCAATAGCCGGGTAAAATCTTTGAGCGCCACTTCGGGCTCCTCATATTCCACGATGACCGCTCCCTGTCTCTCGATCTCCTGAACGGCCGCGGTATACAGCGAATCTGAAAGTAAGGAACGCATCACCCCGATCCGCTTTCCTTCAAGATCAGCCGTTTCAAGACCCTCCAGGTACCCGCCGGCAGCTGTTACCGAAACTTCGTCCTGCTCATCTTTTCCTGTCATGGCATCCAGGAAAATGGCATTATCGATCACAGACCGTGTCATGGGGCCCGGGGTATCGAGCGTGCTTGAAATTGGAACTATTCCGGTTCTGCTCAGCAAGCCTATGGTAGGTTTTAATCCTACCACCGAATTCTTTGAAGCCGGGGAAAGGATAGATCCCGAAGTTTCAGTCCCCACTGCCGCAACGGCATAATTGGCTGCGACTGCCACTCCGCTTCCTGAACTGGATCCACCGGTCTCAAACTGCTTTCTTCCATAAGGATTGAGGGTTTGGCCCCCTACTGCACTGTATCCCAGCGGGCAGCCGCTACAAAAATAATAGGCCCATTCACTCAGGTTCACCTTCCCCAGGATAAGCGCATTATTTTCCTGTAGCCGCTCCACGATGAAAGCATCCTCCTCCGGACGGTTTTCAGCAAGGACGATAGCCCCTGCGGTGGTTGCCATATCACGGGTGTTTATATTGTCCTTGAGCAATACGGGCATCCCGTAAATAGACTTATTGGAAACAGAAGGACCAGCCTTGCGATCCAGCTCCCGGGCTTGTTCCACTACTGAGGGGTTCAGGGCGATAATCGCATTAAGGGAGTGCTCATTATCACTCTCATACTTCCGTATCCTGTAGATATAGAACAAGGTGAGATCAGTATAGCTAAGCTCTTCGTCTTTTATGCTTTGCTGAAGCTCAGGAATATCTTTTTCCAGGATGAGCGGCTTCAGGCTTTGATATTTTTCTTCAGAAAAATCCGAAAGATCCTTCTCAAAGGCGTTCCAGATCGTATTCTTATTCAGGAATTTTGAATTGATGAGTTTGAACTGAAGGCGTTTATTTTCAAGCTGTGCCTGTTCTTCAAGTTCTGCCGTTTCGTCGTAGGCTTCCCACACAACTGCAGGTTCGGTTTTCGTCTCTGAGGTGGAATTACATGAAACCAGGAAAAGGCCTAGAAAGGCCAATAAAAGCATTTTTCTCATAGGGGATAAGTTTAGATAAAAATTCAAACGCTGGATTATTTAAAGAAAGAATCTACAAATTCAAATTTATTGAACACCTGCAGATCTTCAATCCCTTCGCCCACACCAATATATTTGACCGGGATCTGGAATTGGTCACTGATACCTATTACCACGCCTCCTTTTGCAGTACCATCGAGTTTGGTCACTGCGAGGGAAGTTACTTCTGTCGCTGCGGTAAATTGTTTGGCCTGTTCAAAGGCATTTTGGCCGGTAGAACCGTCCAGGACCAGCAAAACTTCGTGAGGAGCATCGGGAATGACCTTCTGCATAACCCGTTTTACTTTGGTTAATTCATTCATTAGGTTCACCTTGTTATGAAGCCTGCCGGCGGTATCGATGATCACTACATCGGCATCCTGCTTCACCGCGCTCTGTACACTGTCAAAAGCTACAGAGGCCGGATCGCTGCCCATTTTCTGTTTCACAACAGGCACCTCAACCCGGTCTGCCCAGACCTGTAGTTGATCTATAGCAGCTGCCCTAAAGGTATCTGCTGCACCCAGCACCACCTTTTTGCCCTTCTTTTTGAACTGATAGGCGAGTTTCCCGATGGTGGTGGTTTTACCTACGCCGTTCACTCCTACTACCATGATCACGTAGGGTTTTTTATCTCCGGGCACATAAAAATCTGTCGCATCCCCAGAATTGGTCTCTGCCATAAGTGCCGCGATCTCTTCCCGCAGGATCTCATTGAGTTCATCTGTACCCATAAATTTATCCCGGGCTACCCGCTCCTCTATGCGATTGATGATCTTCACCGTAGTGGCCACCCCCACATCACTGCTCACCAGCACATCTTCCAGGTCATCCAAAACCTCGTCATCAACTTTGGATTTGCCGGCAACGGCTTTTCCAAGTTTGGAAAAAAAGTTGGTTTTCGACTTTTCCAGGCCCTTGTCTAAAGACTCCTTTTTCTCCTGGGAAAAAAATTTCTTGAATAAACTCATTTTATAAAACGGACTTAACTGTTCAAATAACTTTATTGACCCGTTCTTCCTGTTCCCTGATCCAGGCCGGCAGAACAATGGTCCTTCTTTTTCGTTTGTAAATATACACAAAAAGAAAAAGCCGTCCCGATAGCAATCGGGACGGCTTTAAATATCTTGAAAAATAACTTATTTCTTGTTCAAAAAGTCATTTACCTGTTCTGGAGCCATGATTGCTTCCACAAAAGTATAGGCGCCGGTTTTAGGAGATTTAACCATTTTGATCGCTTTGGTCAAT
>JBEPWW010000074.1:0-10147 GCA_041642215.1 Salinimicrobium sp.
TTAGTGATTAAATTCGGGCTTAAATTAAAGAAAACCCCCGCCTTCACAAATTTTTTTCTTTCCATTAGATCATTTGCTTTTAAAACTCTTAATTTTGAGGAAATTGAAAATTATCACCCATGAAATATCATCAAATAGACCGAAAACTCTTTGTTAAAAACCGGAAGAACTTTTCGGAAAACCTTGCTCCAAAGAGCCTTGCGGTCTTTAATTCCAACGACATCTACCCCATTGGTGCAGACAGCACCATTCCTTTTGAACAGGCCCGGGATCTTTTTTACCTGAGTGGAGTGGACCAGGAGAAAAGCATTTTGGTGCTTTTCCCGGATGCTCCTTCTGAGAAACACCGCGAAATGCTGTTCCTCACAGAAACCAATGAGCATATTGCGGTTTGGGAAGGTGAAAAATTAACAAAAGAACGCGCCTTTGAAGTTTCGGGCATAAAAAACGTGTACTGGCTAAAGGATTTTGAAAAAGTATTCTTTGAAGTCATGACACAGGCAGAAACCGTATACTTTAACACCAATGAACATTACCGCGCCAATGTAGAGACCGAAACACGGGAAGACAGGTTCATAAAATGGTGTAAGGAAAAGTTCCCGGCGCATAAGGTAGCAAAAAGCAATCCTATTCTCCAGCGCCTGCGTTCGGTTAAAGATCCTATCGAACTCGACCTCATGCAAACCGCCTGCGACATTACAGAAAAAGCCTTTCGCAGAGCCCTTCATTTTGTAAAACCCGGGGTTTGGGAATATGAGATCGAAGCCGAGTACTGGCACGAAATGATCAGGAACCGTTCCAGGGGATTCGCCTATACGCCTATTATCGCCAGCGGTAATAATGCCAACGTACTGCATTATATTGAAAATAATCAGCAATGCCAGGCGGGGGACCTTATCCTGCTGGACACCGGTGCAGAATACGCCAATTACGCCAGTGACCTTTCCAGAACCATACCGGTATCAGGAAAATATTCAAAGCGGCAAAAGGAAGTTTACAACGCGGTTAACCGGGTAAAAAATGATGCCACAAAAATGCTGGTCCCCGGCACCATATGGGCAGACTACCATGTGGAAGTGGGTAAACTAATGACCTCAGAACTGCTGGGGCTGGGCCTTCTAGACAAGGCTGATGTTCAAAACGAAGATCCCGACTGGCCGGCATATAAAAAATATTTCATGCACGGTACCTCACACAACATAGGACTGGATACCCATGACTACGGATTGCTTCATGAGCCTATGCAGGCCAACCAGGTATTTACTGTTGAACCGGGCATTTATCTTCCAGATGAAGGCTTTGGAATAAGACTCGAAGACGATGTGGTGATCCAGGAAAGCGGAGAACCTTTTAATCTTATGAGGAACATCCCGATTGAAGCCGATGAGATCGAGGAGATCATGAATTCAAAATAAAAAAATGTGATTCCCTTAAAGCCACAAATTTTATTTGAATTTGTGGCTTTTTTTGTTTTTAACGAAAACAGGCAACAATGACGATCCCGTTTAAAGACACTTCTCTATACTACCATTCCATTGGAAAAGGAAAAGCAGTAGTTTTAATCCATGGTTTTCTGGAATCCTCCAGGATATGGGAAGATTTTCTCCCGGAGTTCTCTCAATACGGGCAGGTAATAACCCTGGACCTTCCGGGTCACGGCAAGTCGGGCTGCATAGGTGACGAGCACAGCATGGAATTGATGGCAGAAGCTGTTTATACCGTCCTGCGGGAACTGGATATTCAGGAAACAGACCTTATAGGACATTCCATGGGAGGCTATGCCGCACTGGCATTCCTGGAGAACCATCCAGACATGGTTTCCAACATCATGCTGCTGAATTCCACCCCTGCCGCTGACTCTGAGGAACGAAAGCTGACCAGGGAACGCTCCATGGATGTGGTACAAAAAAATAAGGAGGCTTATATCAGCATGGCTATATCCAATTTACTCGGCCCAGCGAACAGGAAGAAATTCAGCCCGAAAATTCAGGAACTAAAGAAGGAAGCCCTAAAGTTTCCTACAAGAGGAATCATAAATAATTTAAAAGGTATGAAAATTCGCACAAATCGTACCGAAGTATTTCGACGCTTTTCCGGCGGAAAAATCTTCGTCACAGGCAAGGCTGACCCTATCATGGATCATCTGGAAATAAAAAGGTTAGCCGGTATTACAGAAAGCAATCTGATAAGCTTGCCCGGGGGACATCTCAGTTATCTGGAAAACCGGGAAAAATTCATGAAATTGTGCATTTCATCGAAAAAATAAGATTATTTATCGGATTTGTTAATTTTTTTCCTACGTTTAAGCATTATTAACTCTAACCACCTAAAACTATGGAAACTAAAACACCCCCCATTTCGTTTTCAATAGGGAAAATCATCTGCTCCTTTTTTGGTCATCGCTTTCGCGTTTCCAATATAATAACAGATCACATTAGGGAATATAAATGTGACTGCTGCGGAGAAGAACTAACAGATACCGCAAATGGTGTGGTAGCCAAGCTCACCCCCCGCTTTAGAGAGACCAATGCATTCCTGGCAAAGATACATGAACGCCGGTCAAAAAGGGTATTATCTGAGGCCTCTTAATCCTCTCCCCCTTTCATCGCATTCCAGCCCCGGGCGATCAAAGGTATTTTTTGATTGGCACGGGTAATAAGATGCATTCCCTCTGCTTCCTCTGTCATGTGCCCAATGATCGTAAAGTTCGGATTCCCCTTTATTTTTTCATAATCAGATTGTGCAATTGTAAACAAGAGCTCATAATCTTCCCCGCCGCTTAGCGCTATAGTGGTACTATCAATCTGGAACTCCTCACACACAGAGATAACTGCTGGATCTAAAGGTATTTTTTCCTCGAAAAGATTAACACCCGTTTTAGAATTTTTACACAGGTGGATCGTTTCTGAAGAAAGCCCATCACTAATATCGATCATGGAAGTAGGTTTGAGGTCCAGCGCTTCAAACAAAGGCGGAATATCCTTACGAGCCTCTGGTTTTAATTGGCGCTCAATAAGATAGGCATATTGATCCAGATCTGGCTGTGATTGCGGATTCACTTTAAAGACCTCCTTTTCACGCTCAAGAACCTGCAGCCCCATATAAGCCGCGCCCAGATCCCCGGTTACCACCAGCAAATCATTTGGCTGAGCCCCGCTTCTGTAAACAACTTCCTCTTCTTTCACAGCACCTAAAGCCGTAACACTAATGATCAATCCTGAGGTTGAGGAGGAAGTATCCCCACCCACAACATCCACCTTGTAGAGATTTGCGGCCAATTCGATCCCCGCATACAATTCTTCAAGAGCCTCAAGCGGGAAACGGTTGGAAACTGCGATGGACACCGTTATCTGACGCGGTACCGCGTTCATGGCATAAACATCAGACAGGTTAACCATAACAGCTTTATAACCCAAATGCTTCAGGGGCATATAAGCCAGGTCAAAATGAACCCCTTCAACCAGGAAATCTGTGGTGACCACAGTTTTCATATCAGCAAAATCCAGGACTGCCGCATCATCGCCAATTCCTTTAATAGTCGTGGAATGGGTATTTTTGAAGTTCCTGGTCAAATGATCTATTAACCCGAATTCCCCCAGTTCAGAAAGATCTGTTCGGTTATCTCCTCTGTTCTCAAACATATTTTTATAATTCTTATGAAAGGCAAAATTAAAGGATATTATTTCAAAACAATCGTATTCAGCATTAAATTGAAAAATGCCATTTTTACGCAAAAACAGCAATTAACTTTAATTTTACTTATTATACTGTCTATTAAGTATTTATGCCGCCGCTATATACACTGCTCGGGAACAACAGGCATAACAAAGGCTGATAGTAATATTCCCATTTCTAATACTTTTAACTATGGTCAAACCTATAGTTTGTGTTATATTTGCAGATAATTTAGAATTAATCTTTATAAGATATGATAAAGGTAAGTGAAAGTGCCAAAAAAAGGATTGCCGATTTGATGCGGGACGATGGTTATGACGCCCTGATTGATTTTGTACGGGTTGGCGTGAAGAGCGGTGGATGCTCGGGCCTTTCTTATGAACTCAAATTCGATAAAAGCCAAACAGAAGGAGACAGACTTTTTGAGGACAATGATGTAAAGATCGTTGTGGATAAGAAAAGTGTGCTTTACCTGGCCGGGACTATTTTAGAGTATTCAGGAGGGCTGAATGGCAAGGGATTTGTATTCAATAACCCGAATGCGCAAAGAACATGTGGATGCGGAGAAAGTTTCTCCCTTTAATCAACTTAAAAACGGAGCCCTTACAGGGTTGAAAAGATATGGCATATACTGAAGACGACTTAAAAAAAGAACTCGACACAAAGGAATACAAGTATGGATTCTATACAGACATTGAATCTGATACTTTCCCTGTGGGGTTGAACGAAGATATTGTTCGGGCTATCTCGAAAAAGAAGAACGAACCTGAATGGATGACAGACTGGCGTCTGGAGGCTTTTAGGATCTGGAAAGAAATGATTGAACCGGATTGGGCGAACGTACATTATGAAAAACCAGATTTCCAGGCTATTTCATACTATTCTGCCCCCAACAAAAAACCCAAGTACGAGAGCCTTGATGAAGTAGATCCGGAATTACTGGACACCTTCAAGAAACTGGGGATATCCCTGGATGAGCAAAAGAAACTCGCGGGAGTCGCGGTGGATGTTGTGATGGATTCTGTCTCTGTAACGACCACCTTTAAGAAGACGCTTGCTGAAAAGGGTATTATTTTCTGTTCCATTTCTGAGGCTATTCAGGAACATCCTGAACTGGTAAAGAAATATTTAGGCACTGTGGTTCCACAGAAGGACAATTTTTATGCTGCCCTTAACTCGGCGGTATTCAGTGACGGTTCCTTCTGCTACATCCCGAAGGGGGTAAGATGCCCAATGGAGCTCTCAACCTACTTCCGGATCAACCAGGCAGGTACGGGTCAATTTGAGCGTACTCTGGTAATCGCAGACGAAGGAAGTTATGTAAGCTACCTCGAAGGATGTACCGCTCCATCGCGGGACGAGAATCAGCTGCATGCTGCCGTTGTGGAACTCATCGCGCTTGACGAAGCAGAGATCAAGTATTCCACTGTACAGAACTGGTTTCCAGGGAATAAAGAAGGAAAAGGCGGAGTATATAATTTCGTAACCAAACGAGGCCTCTGTGAAAAGAACGCCAAGATCTCCTGGACACAGGTGGAGACAGGATCTGCCGTTACCTGGAAATATCCATCCTGCATCCTTAAAGGAGACAATTCTGTCGGGGAATTTTATTCTATCGCCCTTACCAATAATTATCAACAGGCAGATACGGGTACGAAGATGATCCACCTGGGGAAAAACACCCGGAGTACAATCATTTCCAAAGGTATCTCTGCCGGTCATTCCCAGAATAGTTACCGTGGGCTGGTACAGATCAACAGCCGGGCAGAAAATGCCCGTAATTTTTCACAATGTGATTCCCTGTTAATGGGCAACAAATGTGGGGCGCACACCTTCCCCTACATTGAAGCAAAGAACAAGACAGCCAAAATAGAGCATGAAGCTACCACCAGTAAGATAGGGGAAGACCAGATATTTTACTGCAACCAGCGCGGTATCGATACCGAAAAGGCCATTGCTCTTATAGTGAATGGTTTTAGCAAGGAAGTTTTAAACAAATTACCCATGGAGTTTGCAGTCGAAGCTCAAAAACTTCTCGAAATTTCGCTGGAAGGCTCTGTAGGATAGAAAAATGAAAAATAAATTAATAGCATTAGTCACCGGTATGATCATCCTTGCTTCGTGTGGGGACGACTCCCGGGAAGAAGAATTTGAATCTCCTCAAACACAGGTAATGGCTGACAGTATCCCGACCATTACCGGGGAATTCATCTACCTTTCTGATGCGGCGGTTTTAAAAGGAAGGGATTTTATCTACGGGGTACAGCTTGATTCAACCGCCATGGACCTGGTCGAAAAGATCGAGTCTTACAAAAGGGATGATTTTGATATGATCCCCATTACTGTAAAAGCAAAAATAATCCCCAATCCGAAAAGGAATGGATGGGATGAAGTGATTCTAATACGTGAGGTCGTGCAACTTCCCGAAATAAAACCGGATTCTGCAGATCAGAATTTGAATTAAAATTTTAAGGACAACCCTGCCAGGCAGGAAATATTGAATAGAAATTATGCTAAAGATCAAAAATTTACACGCCAAAGTTGAAGGGCTTAAGATATTAAAAGGAATTGACCTGGAGATCAATCCGGGAGAGGTTCATGCTATCATGGGGCCCAATGGTTCTGGAAAAAGTACCTTATCTTCTGTCATTGCAGGAAAAGAAGAGTACGAGATCACCCGTGGGGAAATTATAATGGAAGGGGAAGACCTTACCCAATTCGATGCAGAAGAAAGAGCTCATAAAGGTATATTTCTTTCTTTTCAATATCCTGTAGAGATCCCCGGGGTTTCAGTCACCAATTTCATGAGGGCGGTGATCAATGCCAATAGAAAAGCCAAAGGCATGGAAGATATGCCGGCCAACGAAATGCTGAAGCTGATCAGGGAAAAATCTGAATTACTGGATATCGATCGTAAATTCCTTTCCAGGTCCCTTAATGAAGGTTTTTCCGGAGGGGAGAAGAAACGAAACGAGATCTTCCAGATGGCTATGCTGGAACCAAAACTAGCTATCCTGGATGAAACTGATTCCGGACTGGATATCGACGCCCTAAGAATCGTTGCCAACGGTGTGAACAAACTAAAAAGACCCGATAATGCAACTTTAGTGATCACTCACTATCAAAGATTGCTGGATTACATCATTCCAGACGTGGTACACGTAATGCTGGACGGAAGGATCGTGAAAACCGGTGGAAAAGAACTTGCCCATGAGCTTGAAGCCAGGGGTTATGACTGGATCAAAGAAGAAGTGAGTGCACAATAAGCTGTGCCTGAACCCGATCCCGATTTATTTCACCCAGAATACTTTTCCGGTAAGGAAAGACAATAAAAATAAGACATGGAATTAAAAGAAAAATTAATATCATCTTTTCTGGCTTTTGAAGAGCAGGTGGATATGAACTCAGATGTTCATGAGATCCGTAGCCGTGCCATCAAAGACTTCGAGACTATGGGTTTCCCTACTAAAAAGCAGGAAGCCTGGAAGTACACGTCTCTTAACAAGGTCCTGAAGCATGATTACACCGTATTCCCCAAAAAACACGATTCGCTGGATTACCGGGATGTGGAAAAATACTTTATTGACGATATCGACACCTACAAGATCGTTTTTGTTGATGGTATCTACTCATCTCACCTTTCTTCCACGACCCACGAAAAGATCGATGCCTGCCTGATGTCTTCAGCTATGAACAGCTCGAAGTACAAGCCGGTCATTGATAATTATTTCAACAAAATAGCCCCAAAGGAAAGCCTGACTTCCCTGAACACTGCTTTTTCTCATGAAGGGGCTTTTATCAACATCCCACGCAACACAATGGCTGATAAGCCCATACAGGTGGTCAATTTCTCGACCGGGAATGAATCTGCACTGCTGGTCCAGCCAAGGAACCTGATAGTGGTAGGAGAGAATTCGCATGTACAGATCATCGAAAGGCATCAAAGCCTTACCGATCATCCGGTACTAACCAACTCGGTTACAGAAATTTTTGCAGACAAAAGGGCGATCGTTGATTACTACAAGATCCAGAATGATAATATCAACGCTTCTTTGATCGACAATACCTTTGTTGAACAGCACCATGAAAGCTATTGTTCTGTACATACTTTCTCCTTTGGAGGAAACCTCACCAGGAACAACCTTAACTTTTATCAAAAGGGGGAACGCATCGATTCCACTCTTAAAGGAGTAACTGTTATTGAAGGTAAACAGCACGTGGATCATAACACCCTCGTGCATCATGCCGAACCTAATTGTGAGAGTCACCAGGACTACAAAGCCGTTTTTGCAGGAAGTTCAACCGGTGTCTTCAATGGAAAGATCGTGGTGGAAAAGGAAGCACAGAAGACTAATGCTTTTCAATCCAACAACAACATCTTACTGGATGATAAAGCCAGCATCAATTCAAAACCTCAACTCGAGATCTTTGCCGATGATGTGAAATGTAGCCATGGTTGTACCATTGGTCAGTTAGACGAAGATGCTTTGTTTTATTTGCGTTCCAGGGGAATTCCTGCGAAAGAAGCCCGGGCTTTACTTATGTATGCTTTCGCCAACAACGTGCTTGAGAGTGTGAAGATTCCTGAACTTAAAAAACGTATCAATAAAATTATTGCTGTAAAACTGGGGGTAAGTGTAGGTTTTAACCTATAATTCAACCCTGGTGTTTAAACCTAATACCTGAATCCTGATATGAAAGTTGCTCCCGAGAAGGAATATTTTGATATAGATGCTGTACGAAAAGATTTTCCCATCCTTTCCAGGAAGGTGAACGGGCACCCTCTGGTCTACCTGGATAATGCAGCCACCTCACAGACCCCGAAACAGGTAATAGACAGCATTGTGGATTATTACTCCAACTACAACGCGAATATCCACAGAGGCGTACATACCCTATCTCAGGAAGCTACAGATGCCTATGAGGGGGCCAGAGAGAAAATCAGGTCGCATTTTAATGCAGCCAAGGCCCACGAGATCATTTTTACAGCAGGAACCACTCATGCCATCAATCTGGTGGCCAATGGCTTCACTTCTCTTCTTTCGGCAGGGGACGAGATTCTTGTCTCTGCCCTGGAGCATCATTCCAACATCGTTCCATGGCAAATGTTGTGCGAACGAACAGGCGCGATCATGAAAGTCATTCCCATGGATGATGACGGGATGCTAAAGATGGAGGGATTCGACCAATTACTTTCAGCAAAAACAAAACTGGTATTTCTTAACCACGTATCGAACGCCCTGGGTACAGTAAACCCCATTGGTGATATTATAAAGAAGGCACATGAGAGCAATGCCGCCGTGCTTATTGACGGGGCACAGGCCGCACCCCATATAAAAGCAAATGTTCAGCAACTAGATGTGGATTTCTATGTGGTTTCTGCTCATAAAATGTGTGGCCCTACCGGGGTAGGTGTTCTTTACGGAAAAGAGGAATGGCTAAAAAAACTACCTCCCTACCAGGGTGGCGGGGAGATGATCGCCACCGTAACCTTTGAAGAAACTACCTATGCAGACCTTCCTCATAAATTTGAGGCAGGTACCCCAAACATCTGCGGGGGCATCGCATTTGGGGTAGCTCTTGATTATATGAACGGGATAGGTTTTGACAATATAGCCGCCTATGAGCAAGAACTTTTGGTCTACGCAACCCAGGAATTATTGAAAATCGAAGACCTGAAGATCTACGGGGTTTCCAAAGACAAAACAGCCGTGATCTCTTTTAACATAGGGGATCTTCACCCATACGATATAGGTACTATTATCGATAAACTGGGAATAGCCGTTCGCACAGGACATCATTGCGCCCAACCCATCATGGATTACTACAATATACCAGGCACTGTAAGGGCTTCGTTTTCATTCTATAATACCAGGGAAGAAATCGATACTTTTGTACAGGCCGTAAAAAGGGCGAAAAATATGTTATCCTGATGATTTTCAGGTAATTTAAAAAACGAACAGACGTGAGCAATATAAAGGAAATACAAAATGAGATCGTAGATGAGTTTTCTCTCTTTGATGACTGGATGCAACGATATGAGCATATGATCGAACTGGGGAAGTCACTCCCCCTCATAGAGGAAAAATATAAGACAGAAGATAATCTCATTAAAGGGTGCCAGAGCAAGGTGTGGGTACATGCCGAACTCCGGGATGACAAACTGTTATTTACAGCCGATAGTGATGCGATCATCACTAAGGGGATCATCGCGGTACTTATTCGCGCTTTTTCAAACCAGCATCCAAAAGATATCATAGACGCAGACACAGTCTTCATTGATGAGATCGGGCTAAAAGAACACCTTTCTCCCACCCGTGCCAATGGTCTGGTTAGTATGATCAAACAACTTAAAATGTATGCTGTGGCATACCAAACACAATTGAATTAATAAGGAACACGCCGAAAAATCTGAAGAATTGGGAGAAAAGATCGTGAGCATACTTAAGACAATTAACGATCCCGAGATCAC
>JBEPWW010000075.1:0-9917 GCA_041642215.1 Salinimicrobium sp.
TTTAATTATTTAGATGTTATTATTAATTTTCGTGAGCAAAGATATGATTTATGCGAGAGCTCCCTCTTAAGGGGAATTTTTATTTCTTATTCATCAATAGTTTTTGTCAATGATCATAAGATTTGACTATAGAGTAAACTTATTTTTTAGGCCGGAACGCTTTCTACAGATCTTTCTCTTAGCTGCCTGATCTTTATATTAAAAGCGGCAAAGAACAGGGTCATAAAAGGGCTAAGGTAATTAAAGATCGCATAGACGAAATAGGATGCAACCGGTACTCCCAGTACCCCGCTATGATAGGCCCCGCACGTATTCCAGGGAATAAGTACCGAGGTTACCGTTCCCGAATCCTCCAGGGAGCGGCTTAGGTTTTCGGGAGCCAGGCCTTTATCCTTATATGCTTTGGCGAACATTTTCCCTGGTACCACAATGGCCAGGTATTGATCTGAAGCAGTCGCATTCAACGCCAGGCAGCTCACCACTGTACTGGTGAACAAGCCAAACGTGGTATGGAATAAATTCAGCAGTGCCCGGCTAATAGTTGCGAGAGCACCAATAGCATCCATGATACCACCAAATACCATAGCGCAAATGATGAGCCAAATGGTACCCAGCATGCCGGCCATTCCTCCCGAAGAGAACAGGTCATTTAGCTGTTCATTTTCTGTGGCGATGGAAGTATCTACAGTTATGGCATTCATCACTCCTATGTAACCACTTTCAAAGGTCAATCTATCTGCGCCAGCCAAAGCAGCTACCACCTCCGGCTGGAAATAAAGAGCCGCAAAGGCTCCCAGAAGCGTTCCCAGTAACAGGGCGATGAGAGGAGGGGTCTTCTTTACAATGAGAACGATGACCAGGGCCGGTACCATGAATAACCAGCCATTAATATTAAAGGAGGCTTCAATAGAGCTTAAAATGGAAGCCGTATCGGCTGTTCCCGAAGGTTCAATAGTGAATCCCAAAATGATAAATATGATGAGGGTAATCACTATGGTAGGAACCGTAGTGAGGGTCATGTAGCGTATATGCGTGAAGAGATCTGTTCCTGCCATGGCTGGAGCAAGGTTGGTCGTATCACTCAGCGGGGATAGTTTATCTCCAAAATAAGCTCCAGAAAGGATCGCCCCTGCTGTCATCCCTACTGAGATTCCCAGGGCTTCTGCAATCCCGATCAGGGCGATACCAACCGTAGCCGAGGTCGTCCAGCTACTTCCTGTGGCTACCGATATCACTGCACAGATCACCACACAGGCCGCAAGGAATATAGTGGGATTGAGAATTTGGAGTCCATAATAGATCATAGTGGGGATAATACCGCTAACCAGCCAGGTCCCGGCCAGGGAGCCCACAAGCAATAAAATAAGTATGGCCCCGGTTGTGGATTTTATGTTAGTGGCAACCTCTTCGATCATTTGGTCGAAGGTCACCTTATTGAAGATCCCTACGATGGCTGCTACGGCGCCCCCCAGTAACAGGATAAATTGATTGGAACCGCTTAGGGCATCATCTCCAAAAACAAAGACATTATAAGCTAACATTCCAATGAGCGCGAATACGGGGATCAATGCTTCCCAAATATTCAACTCCCGGTTCTCTCTTATTTCTTCATTTTCCTTAATGAATTTTTCGTCTTCCATGTTTTTAGGGGGTGTTTTTTCGCCTGTAATGTTACGATTTTTCGATAAGAGTTAAAAGTTTACTTCCTACTCTTATGAGAGGCGCAGGCGTAAATAATTGATATGACGTGACTTTGGTTGAAGCTCCTATGCGGAAAGGCTAAGGGAAAGATTTAAAAATAAAGGCTGCCGATGAAAGTAGACAGCCTTCTTTGCATTCCAAAGTTAGCGATTGTGTTTATGATCCTGTTGGATTTAACCCAGTTCCATGGCTATCTCTACCATCTCCCTGAAAGTTGTCTCCCTTTCCTCTGAGGTGGTTCTTTCTCCTGTTACCAGGGAATCTGAAATGGTTAGGAGGGAAAGCGCGTTTACCTGGTGTTTTGCTGCTATGGTATATAAGCCTGAGGTTTCCATTTCCACGCATAGTACACCGAATTTGGACCACATCTGGTAAGATTCAAATTCATCTGCGTAAAATTCATCGCTGGTAAGTACGTTACCTGCTTTCACCGGGATACTTTTTTCTTTTGCCAGGTCCAGCGCCTGTTGGAATAAACCAAAATCGGCAGTGGGTGCGAAATCGGCTCCCTGGAACCTCGCCTGGTTAATTCCAGAGGTGGAGGAGGCGGCCATAGCGATCACGATATCCCGTATTTTCACGCTCTTTTGATAAGATCCGGCACTGCCAACACGAATGAGGTTTTTGACATTATAATCGGTGATGAGTTCATGGGCATAGATCGAAATGGAAGGAACGCCCATTCCTGTGCCCTGTACAGAGATCTTTTTTCCTTTGTAGGTGCCTGTATATCCAAACATGTTGCGTACCCGGTTATAGCAAAAGGCATCTTCAAAATAGGTTTCTGCGATCCATTTGGCTCTCAAGGGGTCTCCGGGCAATAGAACGGTCTCTGCAATTTCGCCTTTTTTGGCTTCTATATGGATGCTCATTTCTTTAATTCTTTTACAATGGATACTCCTGAAGAGGTGCCTATACGTTCTACTCCTGCTTCAATAAAATTCAAGGCGGTGTCTAAATTCTTAATTCCGCCCGAAGCTTTTATTTTAGCCTCGTTCCCAACGGCTTTTTTAATAAGCTCTATATTTTCCATGTTAGCCCCGCCCTTGCCAAATCCGGTGGAGGTTTTGACAAAATCAGCACCTGCCTTTACTGCCAATTCGCTGGCGATCACCATTTCCTGCGGGATCAGATAGCAGGTTTCTATAATGACCTTGAGCAGGTTTTTGCCAATGGCCTTTTTTATGGCCGCTATTTCCTGCTCCACCACTTGCAGGTTCCTTGATTTTAGCTCCCCAATATTGATGACCATATCGATCTCCTCTGCTCCGTCTTTCACAGCCTGGGTAGCTTCGAACACTTTTGCCTGGGTTGACATGGCCCCCAGGGGGAAACCAACTACAGAACATACCTTAACCTCTGTGCCGGCAAGATTTTTTTTCGCGAGTGGAACGAAGAAACTGTTTACGCATACAGCGTAGAAATCATATTCTTTTGCTTCCTCACATAGTTCAATGATATCTGCTTCAGTAGCAGTAGGTTTTAAGAGCGTATGGTCAATATATTTATTTATTTCGATCATAGAAAATCTTAAGTATAATTAGAAAAAATATTAAATGAATGGCCGGTAAAGGCAATTGTGCCGGTATTTCTCAAAAATACTATTACAAATATACTTAACAAGGAATGCTTTTCCTACTGCCGAAAAAAAAAGCCGGACTTAAAATAAAAGTCCGGCCCGTATTTATAAGAATAGATGCTTTTTACAGAATATTTAGTTTCTGCATACATTCCTTCATGATCTTATAGGTGCGTGCAATATCATTGTCTAAACCTATGGAGAAACGGATTACCCCGTCTGTAAGGCCCATTTCTTTTTGCTCTTCTTCTGGAATTTCAGAAGACGTAGAAGTTCCGGGGGCACTGAACAGGGTTTTATAGAACCCAAGGCTCACCGCCAGATATCCCAGGTTTTTCTTTTGCATAAGCTCCATGAGTTCATTTGCTTTTTCAAGGGATCCTGCATCCAGTACCATCATTCCCCCGAATCCATACTCCTTGTTCATCATACTCTTGTATAATTCATGTCCCGGGTGGGATTCAAGGCCGGGGTAGATGGTTCTTAAGCCATCGGCTTCAAATTTCCGGGCAAGGAACAGTGCATTTTGGCTGTGTTGTTTCATACGGATATGAAGGGTCCTCAGGTTTTTCAGGATCGATGCGGCCCGTATACTATCCATGGTAGATCCCAGTAACATGCTGGCCCCGTCATTTACACTTCTAAGGGAGTCGATGAATTCCTGATTCGCGCAAACCACACCCCCTACGGTGTCACTGCTCCCATTAATGAATTTTGTCAAACTGTGGATCACCACGTCTGCCCCCATTTCTGCAGGTGAAATGGCAAGCGGGGAGAAGGTGTTATCGACAATGAGTTTAAGGCCATGTTTTTTTGCTATTTTGGAAAGGCCGCGCAGATTTGCTATTTCCAGCAGTGGATTGCTCACTACTTCACAAAAAAGTACTTTGGTTTTATCTGTAATGGCGGCTTCTACCTTCTCAAGGTCTGTAATATCCACGAAAGAGGTTTGGATATGAAGACGGGGCGCAAAATTTTTCAGAAAAGCATAGGTGCCTCCATAGATCGTTCTGCTTGAAATAACATGGTCTCCTGCCTGGCATAGCTGAAGGATTGTGGGGGTTATCGCTCCCATACCACTGGCGGCCACATTGGCGGCTTCCATTCCTTCCATGGCTGCAAGTGCCTCTCCCAGGTAGAGGTTGGAAGGGGAGGAGTGGCGGGAATAAAGATAACAGCCTTCAGCATTCCCTTCAAAGGTATCAAACATGGTCTTGGCTGAAAGAAAAGTGTATGTAGAAGAATCTGATATACTGGGGTTCACTCCTCCAAACTCACCAAAGTACTGAAGGTCCTGAATTTTGTCTGCCGGTTTAAAAGCCATAATTATTGTTTTAAAGTTTTACCAAATTTAATCGTTTCCAGTACTAAAATCAATGTAACTGCTAAAATCAGGAATATTTTACCTGAAAAGTTCTTTTTATTAGAAAATAAATCAGTTATTTTTGGTCTTTTCAATTCCAAATAGAAAAATTTACTGATGAAGCTGGACCAAATCGATAAAGAGTTGCTCACCCTCCTGCAGAGCGACAGTAAAAAAACCAATAAAGAATTATCGTCTAAACTTAACCTCTCGGTGACTGCGATATACGAGCGCATCCGGAAACTGGAAAGGGCGGGGGTGATTTCCAGATATGTGGCCCTGGTAAAACCGGAAAGGGTGGATCGCTCCTTTACTGCCTTTTGCCAGATCAAACTGGTACAACATACCAAATCCAATGTGACCCGTTTTGAAGCACAGGTAGCCAAGCTTAACGAAGTGCTTGAAGTTTTTCATGTGAGCGGCGAATACGATTATATCCTTAAAGTGATGGTGAAGGATATGGAAGCTTATCGGGAATTTATGCTCAATAAGCTCACTGCCCTGGATCATATTGGCAGTACGCAGAGTACCTTTGTAATTAGCCCTGTAAAAAACACTTCGGCTCTCAGCATGGAATAGGACGACATCGTTTAGACATTATGATCCAAGAATCTCCATTGGCTCGTGCCTCCTACCGTGTATTAGTTTCATTGGACTTTGTGATTATTAGTCGTACTTTTGTTTCTCATTTATAAAAAAATCACACAAAAACTATACTTATGAGCACATATGATGTTGCTGTTATAGGTTCAGGCCCCGGGGGTTATGTGGCTGCAATACGTTGCGCCCAGCTGGGGATGAAAACCGCTATCATTGAAAAATATTCCACCCTTGGAGGTACCTGCCTTAATGTAGGTTGTATTCCCAGTAAAGCCTTACTGGATTCTTCCCATCATTATGATGATGCCGTGCGGCATTTCGAAGAGCATGGTATTGAAGTGCCTGGAGAGCTAAAGGTAAACCTGGAAAAAATGATCGAACGCAAACAGTCGGTAGTAGACCAGACAGTGCAGGGGATCAATTTCCTTATGGATAAGAATAAGATCGATGTTCTTGAAGGAGTGGGTTCCTTTAAGGATGCCACCCACATTGACATAGCAAAAAAAGAAGGGGAAACCCAGACGATCGAAGCAAAGAACACCATCATTGCTACCGGATCAAAACCGGCAAGCCTTGATTTTATAGGGTTGGATAAGGAGCGAATAATCACTTCCACAGAGGCCTTAAAACTTAAAGAAGTGCCCGAGCACCTGGTGGTTATTGGGGGCGGAGTGATCGGTCTGGAATTAGGACAGGTGTACTTGCGACTTGGAGCAAAGGTAACTGTGGTGGAGTACATGGATCGCATTATTCCTACTATGGACAGCGCCCTTTCGAAAGAGCTTACAAAAGTGCTTAAGAAGCAGGGGATGAAGTTTAGCGTGAGCCACAAGGTCAAATCTGTAGAAAGGAACGGCGATGAAGTAGTGATCAAGGCCGATGATAAGAAAGGAAAGGAAGTAGTATTCAATGCCGATTACTGTCTGGTGGCTGTAGGTAGAAAACCGTATACTGATGGATTAAACGCTGATGCCGCCGGAGTTAAGCTGGATAACCGCGGAAGGGTGGAAGTGAACGAGCACCTGCAAACCAATATCAAAAACATCTATGCGATAGGGGATGTGGTGAAAGGTGCCATGCTGGCTCATAAAGCTGAAGAAGAGGGGACTTTTGTGGCTGAAACCATTGCCGGACAAAAGCCACATATTGATTATAACCTTATTCCGGGAGTAGTCTATACATGGCCGGAAGTGGCTGCTGTAGGGAAAACCGAAGAGCAGTTAAAGGAAGAAGGAGTAAAGTATAAAGAAGGAAAATTCCCAATGCGGGCCTTAGGTAGGTCAAGAGCCAGTGGAGATATTGACGGATTGGTGAAGATCCTTGCAGATGCAGAGACTGATGAGGTCCTGGGAGTACACATGATAGGAGCAAGGGTGGCCGATCTGATAGCTGAAGGGGTTACTGCCATGGAATTTCGTGCCTCTGCCGAGGATATTTCAAGGATGAGCCATGCCCATCCTACCTATGCCGAAGCCGTAAAAGAAGCAGCTTTGGCCGCTACAGATAACAGGCCCCTGCATATTTAAAAGATCCCATACCTGTTTATAGTAAACTGCCTGATAAGATTTCATTTATCAGGCAGTTTTGTTTTTATGGGGGCAGACATTTAATCCTTACTTACGAATTTAAAGAACCTGCTTTCGCCTCCGTCTTTTGTCTCTTCCTGATATAAGAACTGAAGATCGTTTTCATCAAAGATCTCAAAGAATTCTTCCCACGAGATATTTTTTAGATTGTCTTCTGCATAGCCCGGGAAATTGATCCGGAGGAGTCCTCCTCCTTTACTGCTGTCGGTTGTGCTTTCTACAACAGCCGGTTTCCCGTCCCGCTCTTCAGCCCATTTTTTTATAGTTTTGTGATCTGTAGTGGTTTTTGAATCTGAACTGGCCATTTTTTTGTGTTTTAGCGTTAATACCTCTTCTAAATTCTGTTAATTTTTCCAATAGGGGAAGAGGTTTAACAACAAAAAAATAATAGTGTTAAGGCTTTGTAAATCAGTTTGTAGGATGCTGTAAGGATTCACTGATGGTTCTTTTTAAAACCACCCCACGCTAACGCCTGCCTTTAAAAACCCTGATCTTCCAATACCCCATTTTAAAATAAACGAAAGCTACGATGGCCGCCACCAGATTGGAAATAGGAAAAGACCACCAGATCCCTTCATAACCCAGGGAAGTATTGTATGAAAGAACATAAGCCAGGGGAAACCTTATGATCCAGAGATTCAGTATGGAAATGAGCATGGAAGCTTTAGTGAACCCGGCCCCGTTGAATACCCCGTTGAGAACCTGTTGCACGCCCAGGAATCCGAAGCTGGGAGCCATGATCCTGATGAATAAGGCGGCATCTTCGATAACATCGGGATCATTGGGAATGAAAAACCGAACCAGGGATTCGGCAAAAAAGAACATGATGAGGCCCATTCCCGTAAGGCCGTAGAAGGCGATTTTATTGCTGAGTCGTGCTACTTTTTCAGCCCTTTTGATCTTAATGGCCCCAATGTTCTGTCCAACCAGCGAAGTTGTGGCAATGGCCATACCAAGGGCAGGTATCACTATGAAGCTAAGGATGCGGGCACCAATCCCATATGCGGCCACCACTTCACTTCCAAAGCTGGTCACCAGGATGACCATAACGGTCATACCAAGGGCCCGTGTGGATTGTTCAATACTGGCAGGGATCCCCAGATTGAAGATCTTTTTAACCGTATTAAAATTGAAATACAGGGATGAGTAATTGATCTTGATACCGCTTTTTCCTTTGATAAGAATGTAGATGCCTATGGCAGCAGAAAGCCCCTGGGTGATCACACTTGCCACTGCAGCCCCGGCCACTCCAAATCCCGGTACCGGCCCATATCCATAAATAAACAATGGGTCGAGAACAAGGTTTAGGAAAACGGTGAAAAGGATAATGTAAACCGGGAGCATAACGTTTCCTATTCCCCGCATGAGGGATTGGAAGGTAAAGAAGAGGAAGAGGAATACAAATCCCAGGGAAGAGACCTTAAAATAAGCGACCGAATCTTCATAGATCTCAGGTCCGGCTCCAATTAAATTCATAAGTGGGCCGGCTGAGTAAAAACTAATGACGGCCAGTAAAAGGGAGACTACAAAGATAAGAGAGATGGTTTGGGAGGAATTGAAATCTACCATTTCCTGGTTATCAGCTCCTTTATATTGAGAAACCAGCACAGTCCCTGCCAGGGTTAGACCAGAGCCCACAGAAAGAACCAGAAACAAAACAGGAAAACTTAAGCTTACGGCTGCTACTGCATTAGCTCCCAGACGTCCTAACCAAAAAGTATCGATCAACTGGTAAGCGGTTTGTAGGATATTCGCTAAAATTATGGGAACTGCCAGGCTAAAAAGGGAATGAAAGATCCTTCCTTCAGTATATTTGTTTCTTTTCTTCATGCCCTGCAAAAGTAAGACAGTGCTGCAGGAAACCTTCCTAAAAAATTAATAATTCCTTTTCAGGAGGCAGGAAAGGCCAGGGGGCATCAATTTAACCCATGGGCCTCTAGTAGGAATTTTCTAATGAAGATTTGTCTGAATATGCGCCAAATCGAGAAAATAGCACCCTGGACGTATTTATTTAAAGACTTGATTGCTAGATTTATAAATAAGTCGTAAATTATAACGAAATGCAAAAGGAATTATAATGATAAATAAAAGGCTGTTAAAGAGATGTCTATTCTAAACTAATTAATTATGAGCACATTAAGCAATATATGGAATAATTATACTCATGAATTCTCAACTGTACAAAAGGTAATAATTGCGGTGGTTTTAGCTTTTATTGTTTTTGTGGCTGGGATGGCGATCGTGTTGATAACAATGGAAATTATTAATTCATAGAACGCGATTCCTTTTTGTAACCTTAAGATACTATTTCGCTCATTTTCTACAATTGGGCAGGGAAATTCTTTGTCAGAGCCCTTGATATTCTGCATCCCGGTTCTGCCGGTTTCCATTCTTCCTGATTTTTTTGTAAATTTAATTTGTAAGTAACCTGAAAACTAACTTTTTATACCTGAAAAACTTGTACTATGGATGCGCAAACTATTTACAGACTTCTTAAACCTCATTTGGATCTTATGGAGCCTACAGAGAAAAGATCCCTGTCAAATTTGATCAGCGGGATGCCTAAAGGTGGCTTTTCATCAGGACATCGAAAGATCACCAGTGTAAGTAAGGCGAAAGAAAAATTAAAATCCTATTGCAAACGACAAATGGAGCTGGAAAGGAATAAGGGGTTTAATTAAGACCATTCTTTCATAGCACTAAATATTTGTTAATCCTGTAAAGGATACTTTCTTCTTGCTGATTTTTCTTAATTTAAAAGAAATTAGATTCAGAAATTTAATGCTAAGCCTATGAAAGAAAAAGTTCTGGTCGCAGGGGCATCAGGTGCTCTCGGTTTCGAAATATCGAAACTGCTTCACGAAAAAAATATAGACTTTAGAGCTCTGGTACATTCTTCAGAGTTCGTACATGGACGTCAGTGGGCTCAATGGGGCCTTGAGCGGTTGTTCCAATGGAGTGTTGGTGACGAACTCCTGCGTCTCAACTTGATCAACCAAGTTGGATATCTCGAGTTGATGACCGGCGACGTGGGCGCAGCCGAGGATAGGCTCTTGGCCATTCCTTTCACAGACGACCTTCTTGGCAT